>JAHIKF010000243.1 GCA_018897875.1 Pseudomonadota bacterium
ACGGTAGAAGGTCAGCCCGGCCTTTTCCACCCCGTAGCCGAAGGCGGGATAAAAGACGATGGCCAGGGTGCGGTAGAGCAGGGACAGGGGGTCGAACAGCCCCACCAGGTTCAGGGAAAAGAGGCTGCTCACCAACAGTCCCATGAGCAGGTAGTACTTGCCCCGGCGCCACCGGGCCGCCACGCCGCGATCCGGACGCGGGGTAAAAAGCAGCCGGCGGGCCCCGTCCAGGGTGGTCCCCAGGGGGCAGACCCAGCCGCAGAAAAACCGGCCCAGGATGAAGGTCAGGGCCACCAGGACCAGGGACCAGAACAGCCCGGCCACCAGGGGGCTGAAGGTCAGGAGTTGAGCCGCCAGGATCAGGGAGTCGAAACGAAAGAACAGGTCCACCGGCCAGGCCAGGTTTTCCTGCCCCCCGAATTCGGCTTTCAAAAACAGCCAGAAAAACAGGGCCAGAAAAAGGACCTGGATGACCCGGCGGAGGCGGGCGTAGCCGCGGCCGGTTAAGGAGAACTTGGGGTTATCCATTGATTTTTCCAGGTTATGGGCATGGTCAGGTGCAGAGATTTAATTATCCCAAAAATCTCGCAGGGGCGGTGAGTGCACCGCCCCTACCTCTTGCCCGGTTATGTCGCAAGCCACCCCCAGGTCTCTGACCTGGGGTTTTCCGGTTACAGTATCTTGATCTTGCTCAAGTCCATTTCGCCCCGGCCGGCCTGGTGGGCCTTGGTGATATAGCCGATATCCGCCGGTTTCATGCCGAACAGTCCGGTGCCCAGGGCGTCCAGGGCCACGGGGTCGGTACCGGCGAACACCAGGTTTTTCACCGCCACATCCTCGAGGCTGCCGCCGGAAGGCCCGTTTTTTAGCATGATCCGGGTGGCGTCCAGGACGTGGAGATCGGGGCGCAGCACCAGGTTCATGTCGGCGATGTTCTGGTGCAGGCCCACATGGATGCGGCCCCGCCAACCGCCGATGGCCCCCATCATGTTCTTCAGGCACATGGTGAGGCGGGCTTCGGAGTGATTCTTGGCAATGGGAATGTTGATGAAGCGGTCGGCTTCCAAAATCTCTTTATAGAAATACCATTTTTTCAGGGCCTTGGCGCGCTCGATATGGAGTTCCACGAAGCCGCGATCATCCACGAACTCCACCACCGCCCGGGGATCTTTAATGGCTTCCACCGCCGCCTTGATGCCCGAGTTGACGTAGGCCTTGCGGGCGTCGTGGCAGGTATTGTCCAGCACCTTGACCTTTTTGGCCCCGGCTTCCAGGCACAATTCCACCACCTGGCGCACCACCGCCGGATTGGCGTTGGCCGCCATCTCCGGGGTCCGGTCCCAGGCCATGTTGGGTTTGACCACCACCACTTCGCCGGGATTGACGAATTTTTTCATGCCGCCCAAGGCCTGGATGGTATCTCCCACCAGCTGAGCGTAATTGGCGCCCTGGGCTTTGGCCACCAAGGGTTGAGGCGTTTGTTGGGGGGCCATGGCCCACACTTCTTCCGGCAACACCAGCCGCCCGGCCCCGCTTACCAGTCCCAAGGCCGCCATATACATGAGGAAATCACGACGGTGCATTATCGCCTCCTGTCAACCCTCTAGATATTTTCTAGTCTAAACAGAGCCCTGTGAGTTTGCAAGTTTTTCTTGACAAGGCCACGAAAACCTATTATTGACTTAATGGTCATTGCAATGACCCGGCAGTCATTATACTAGCCTTGTGGCTATCTGGATATCGCGAAAAGCTGGTGCGCAGTGCGCACCCTACACGGTCGGATGATAATTCTTTTCGAGCCACCTCGCCGGTAGCCCCGGCCACAAGTCTGACCAATTGTGAGACATGCCAGTATCCCTCAAAACCACTAAGAAAGAAATTGTCACCGCGTTCCGCACCCGGGAGATCCTGGCTGCGGCCCGGAGCCTGTTGGAGCAGCGCGGCCCGGAAGCCATGACCATGGAGGAGATCGCCGCGGCCGCCGGGGTGGCCAAGGGCACGGTGTATCTCTATTTCCAGAGCAAAGACGATCTGATCCAGGCCCTCATCGCCCAGGTGGGGGAAAACATCATTCAGGACGTGGAGGCCTCTCTCCAGGCCCCGGGGACGCCGCCGGAGAAATTGATCCGGATGGTGTCCGTTCTCCTGGAGTATCTCAACCGGGAGCGGCTGTTATTTCCCATATATGCCCGGGAACTGCTCCAGAAAGAGGGGGCATCCCAGGAAGGATTCCGGCGCCGCTCCCAGGAATTGGAAGAACAATTTGTCACCCTGGTGACCCGCCTGTTTGCCGAAGGCATTGCCGCCGGTCAGTTTATTCCCGCCAATCCCCGCCTCCTCACCTTCTTGATCCGGGGGTTGATCCGGGCCACCGGCTACTATCAGAAGGCCGAAGGACAGGCGGATGCGGCCAAAGAGGCCTTACCGGTTATTCTCACCCTTATCTCCTCCGGTTTGATCCGGGAAAAGCAAGCTTTAGCAGAGGAAGCGGCGCTATGACGGCCAGAAACTTAGGGCTCGGGCTCGGACTCGTACTCATACTGTGGGGTGGCCCGGTCTTCCCAGGCGCGACCGCCGAACCCCCGGCTCCCCACCTGGATTTGAAGGAAGCCCTGCGCCTGGCCTTAAAGGCCAACCCCAATTTGCAGATCAGCCGCCTCCAGGCCCT
>JAHIKF010000244.1 GCA_018897875.1 Pseudomonadota bacterium
CGGCTCTGGCCGACGCCGATAAGGTGATCGAACTCAAGGCCGACTATGTCCGGGCCTACTATAGCCGGGGGCAGGCCCTGGAAAAACTGGGCAACAAGTACGAGGCCCTGGCCGCCTACCGGCATTTTCTGAACACCGGCAACCCCGACGCCGACGCGCATCTGCTCCAGAAGACGTTGGAACGGATTAAGGCTTTGGAGGCGATCAAATGATTAAGTGAACCGTGAGCCTTAAGCCGTTGGAAGCCTTACGCCCACTGCTCACTGCTCACTGCTCACTGCTCACTTTTATGACTATCTACCTCACCACGCCCATCTATTACGTCAACGCCGAGCCCCACATCGGCCACGCCTATACCACGGTGGTGGCCGATGCCCTGGCCCGCTTCCACCGCCTCCTGGGGGAGGAGGTGCGCTTCCAGACCGGCACCGACGAGCACGGCGACAAGGTAATGGACGCCGCCGCCGCCGCCGGCCTCCCGGTCAAGGAGTTCGTCGATCAAATCAGCGGTCGGTTCCGGCAATCCTGGGACGACCTGGATATCAGCTACGACAATTACATCCGCACCACCGATCCGGCCCACGTGCACGTGGTGCAGGAGGTCTTGCAGCGGGTGCACGAGTCCGGGGACATTTACTTCGGGGATTACGGCGGGCTCTATTGCTTCGGCTGCGAGTGCTTTTACCTGGAGCGGGATCTGGTGGACGGCCGCTGCCCGGACCACAAAGTGGCCCCCACCTATCTCAAGGAAGAAAATTACTTCTTCCGCATGAGCAAATACCAGGACTGGCTCATCGACTTCATCCACACCCACCCTGACTGGATCCGGCCGGAGCGCTACAAAAACGAGATGCTGGCCTTTCTCAAGGAACCCCTGGAGGACCTGTGCATCTCCCGGCCCAAGAGCCGCATGGATTGGGGCATCACCCTGCCCTTCGACGACCGCTACGTCACCTACGTCTGGTTCGACGCCCTGATTAACTACCTCACCGGCCTGGACTACCCCGACGGTGCGGCTTACGAAAAATTCTGGCCGGCCCAGCACCTCATCGCCAAGGATATTCTCAAACCCCATGCCATCTATTGGCCCACCATGCTGAGGGCCATGGGGGTGGCGCCTTTTGCGAACCTCAATGTCCACGGCTACTGGCAGATGGCGGCCGGCAAGATGTCCAAGAGCCTGGGGAACGTGGTGGAGCCCCGGACCCTGGCCGCCCGCTTCGGCGTTGACCAGGTGCGTTACTTCTTTCTCCGGGAGATGGTCTTCGGGCTGGACGCCCATTTCAGCGAGGCGGCCCTCACCACCCGGATCAATGCCGACTTGGCCAATGATCTGGGCAATCTCTTCGCCCGCAGCCTGGGGATGGCGTTCAAATACCGGCAAGGCGTGGTGCCGGCTCCGGGTGATGTTGCCACCCAGGACCAGGAAGTTGTGAACGCGGTCCAGACCATGGCCGCGGACTTCCTCCGCCTGTTCCCGGCCATGGAGTTTGGCCGGGCCCTGGCGCATCTTTGGGAAGTAATCGGCCTTTTAAACCGCTACATCGTGACCGCGGCTCCCTGGGAACTGGCCAAACAGCCGGAGGCTGCCGGCCGGCTGGATACGGTCCTGTATCACCTGCTGGAAGGACTGCGCTGGATCGCGGCGCTGCTGAAGCCGGTCATGCCCGGCAGCGCCTTGAAGATGAGCCAGCAACTGGGCCTGGGGACGGCCCTGTGGGATCAACCTTTGCCCCAGGTGCTCACCTGGGGGCGGCTCGCGCCCGGCAGCCAGCTGGCCAAGGGCCCGGCCCTGTTTCCCCGGATCGACGCGGAAGAAAAGGCAGGAGCGTAAGAGTTACGGTCAGGGACCGCGGTTCCTGACCCCGCCACCCCATCCACGATGGAGGTGCTATGGACGCCACGTATCGTCGCCTCTTAGGGGCTGCCCTGGGTGCAGTCCTCTTGCTGGCGGGCTGTGCCGGGGCCCCGCCGCCCCCGAGGCCTGAACCCGTGGCCCCGCTGCCCTCGGTGAGCCGCAGTCCCCGGGAGGTGGCCCTGGAGCGGGCCCTGGGCGAATTCTCCGGCGTCCCCTACCGCTCCGGGGGGACCACCCCGGCCGGGGTGGACTGCTCCGGTCTCATCCAGGCGCTGTACCAGCGGACGGGGGTGCGCCTGCCCCGCACCGTGGCCGATCAGTATGAGGCCGGCACCCCGGTGGGGCGTCAGGAACTGCGCTTCGGCGACGTGGTCTTTTTCAACCGCTACTGCCAGATCCGGGGCCGGGGTCCGTATTTGGCCGGCATCCTCTCCCTGGGGAACGAAGACGAGGTGTGCCACAACGGCATCTACCTGGGCGGGGGCCGGTTCATGCACGCCTCCCCCCGGGGCGTGTTTATCAGCCGCATGGACGCCGAAGTCTGGCGGGTCTCGTACCGCGGCGCCCGACGCTATCTCCCCGGCGACAATTAACCTGGTAATGCGAAGTTGCGGGCAAAAAAACTATTACTATTCATGTCATTCTGAACGGAGCGCCGCGGAGTGAAGAATCTCGGCGGCTTTAAAAGAGAGATTCTTCGCGGCGCCCAGAATGACAAAAAACAGTCTTTTGATGGCTCGTTGGTATATACTCGTTGCCAAAAGTTTTTTCCGATATTGGCATCACTCTAATCCCCCCTAACCCCCCTTTAGAAAAGGGGGGAACTATAAGAAATCGCTTTTAAAGTCCCCCTTTTTAAAGGGGGATTTAGGGGGATTTAAAAACCAGCAATCAGAAGAAATTTTTGGCAAACGCTATAATACCTTGGCTCTGGAGGCCTCGATGCGGAAATATGGGTTTGGTTATCTGGTTTGGTTAGGCCTGATTCTGTTGGCAGGGTTATGCCTCAATGTGCCTGAGGCCCGGACGCAACCCGGTTTTCTCAGCGATTACACCTTCGGCTTCTGGGGGAACTCCCGGGAAGACAGCCGGATGGGCCGGGAGGATATCATCGCCCGGGAAGGGTATTGTCCCACCGGCGGCTGCGTCCTCCGCCTGGACAAGGTGGAGGTGAGGCCCAACCGGGTCCGGAAAGGCGGCACCACGCAGCTTTCCACCACCTACACCATTCTCACCCCGGAGCAGGTGGCCCTCCCGGTGGCCATAACCCGGGAAATCTTTTACCAGGAGAAATCCTTGGGAAGGACCAAGAGCATCGAGAGCCGGGTCTACAACGGCACCAGGACCCAGCACATCGATTTCACCTTGCCGGCCAACGCCGCGCCCGGCATCTACCAGTTGATCACCAAGATCAGTACGGGTTACGGCACGGCCCAGGACCGCACCGATTTCCAGGTGGAGTAGCCGGGAAAAAATTCCTCTGAATCACCCTTAGGGTCCGGTGCGAAAATTGCCCCGGGCCCCAGGGCCTTTCCCCTATCCACTGAACCGGATGCTGCCGGACAGCCTTGATATTACGTGTAATGACCAAGATTCGAGCTGACAATCATCAAACCGAGATCAGATTAGACCTGACCCTTGGGAGGGGTAAAATTTACAATCTGGTGGGATGTGAGTTCCATATATGATAACCGTCTCAACTACCTGTTTTAATTAGTTATGTTGCGCAGATATAGCAGTGATCGACACTTTTGCTGTATTGAATCCTAATCCATAATGTCCTTATGTTGGTGAAGCAGGCCGACGGCGAAGGGATGGCCTTTGACCTTGGGCTCAGGGATGGGAGGTTTAGCTGCCCGGAAGACAGAAAAGGCTTGACAAGAGGAACCCACATAGAAGCAGATAGCGAGAGCCTTAAAGTCTGGCTTTCTCCTGGGGCCAAACCGCTTCCTGCTCCTCTCCCTGTCTCCTTTCGGGTCACTACTCTAACATAACTTGTGGATCAGTTTTGGGGGGGCAGGTCAATACCCGGAGCGGCCTGTAAAAAATTCCCCTGGCGCTAAAACCAGAAAGGGGATGATCAATGGGCTATTGATCATCCCCCCTGGCCCCCCTTGAAAAAAAAGGAGAAAACCACGGTTTTTTATGCCGATTTAATTACGCAGCGCAACGATAGGCCAACACCTCTGCGGCCTGGCGTATGAGGCTGGCGATGGCCAACCCCAGGGGGTGGCCGGCGGCCTAATCCAGCAGTAGCATCAGCTCCAGGGGGACATGCGGCAGCCTGAGCTTGGTGACAAAGGCATCTATACCCACCTGGTCTCCCTGGTAGGGATTCTGGGTGGGAAAGTTGGCAGAGTTTGTTTCGCCGGTGACATAGGCGCAGCCGGCCCCGTCCACCGCAATGCCATAACCATAATCGGTGCTGCCGCCCCCCAGGTAGGTGGAGTAGGCTAGGGTTTTGCCCCCGGCGGTGAACTTGGTGACAAAGGCATCCCACCCCCCCTGGTCTCCCTGGTAGGCGCTCTTGGTGGGGAAGTTGGTAGACTCTGTCCAGCCGGTGACATAGGCGCAGCCGGCCCTGTCCACCGAGATGGATTGACCTCCATCATCGTAGCCGCCCCCCAGGTAGGTGGAGTAGACCAGGACGTTGCCCGCGGCGCTCAGCTTGGTGACAAAGGCATCTCTACCCCCCTTTGTATTTTTTTGGTAGGAACTCGCGGTGGGAAAGTCGCCAGAGTTTGTATTGCCGGTGACATAGGCGCAGCCGGCCCCGTCCACCGCGATGCCATAACCATAATCGCTGCCGGCTCCCCCCAGGTAGGTGGAGTAGGCCAGGGTGTTGCCCCCGGCGCTGAGCTTGGTGACAAAGGCATCCGCCAACCCCGTATTTCCCTGGCAGGGACTCTGGGTGGGAAAGTTGGTAGAGTTTGTCACGCCGGTGACATAGGCGCAGCCGGCCCCGTCCACCGCAATGGCAGCACCATAATCGCTGCTGCCGCCCCCCAGGTAGGTGGAGTAGGCCAGGGTGTTGCCCCCGGCGCTGAGCTTGGTGACAAAGGCATCTACACCCACCTGGTCTCCCTGGTAGGCGTTCTGGGTGGGGAAGTTGGTAGACTCTGTCCAGCCGGTGACATAGGCGCAGCCGGCCCCGTCCACCGCAATGCCATAACCATAATCGGTGCTGCCGCCCCCCAGGTAGGTGGAGTAAACCAGGGTGTTGCCCGCGGCGCTCAGCTTGGTGACAAAGGCATCCCACCCCCCCTGGTCTCCCTGGTAGGCGTTCTGGGTGGGGAAGTTGATAGACGTTGTCCAGCCGGTGACATAGGCGCAGCCGGCCCCGTCCACCGCAATGCCTAAACCTTGATCGATTAAGCCGCCCCCCAGGTAAGTGGAGTAGACCAGGGCGTCGCCCGCGGCGCTGATCTTGGTGACAAAGGCATCATCACCCCCCTGGTCTCCCTGGTAGGGATTCTGGGTGGGAAAGTTGGTAGAGCCGGTGTAGCCGGTGACATAGGCGCAGCCGGCCCCGTCCACCGCAATGGCACGACCAAACTCGCTGTTGCCGCCCCCCAGGTAGGTTGAGTAGACCAGCACCGGGTCAATGACCAGGGGGTGTTTCCGGTCATAGGCGGCCACCTCAAAGCCGAACACCGGTTGGACGGTGTCCTGGTGGACCCGGAACCTGCCTTCCCGGGCCACCCGTACCCCGGCGATCTCCTGGTAGATGTGCGGCTTCTTCTGGAGGAGGGCGCCGCCGCCGGGGAGATACAGGGCCAGATCACCCTCTGGCGTCACCTCTAGGCGCTCCACCCCGGCGTACTGGAACCGGACCTGATCAGGGTCGGCCCCGGGCTTGACCACGATGTCATACTCCATCCGGCGGCCCTGGCCGTAGAATTTCAGGTCGATGCCCCGGTAGGCCTCCTCATAGATCACCCCGGCGTAGGTGGGGATGTCGGTGTGCCACTTGGTGGGGTCGCTGCCGATGAAGTAGTTGACCCGGTGCTCCTGGCGGTCCAGGCTCTGCACCTTGACGCCTTTTCTCATGCCCACTGGAATCTGCCGGAAGACCACCGTCTCCCATTCCGGCTCTTTCGGGGGCGGGACTTCCAGACCTCCTTTTGGGGTCAAGGCCGGCAGGGGGTTGAGGAGTTTCCCCACCAGACTGCCGACTTCCCTCGTGAGCCAGTCCCGGCCTCCCAGGGACGGGGGCGGGGTGAGGTGCAGCCGCTCGGGGAGTCCCCGGCGGGCCCTTTGCCGTCTCGCCTGGGCCGCAGTTTCCTGCCCACCTTTCAGGCGGCGCAGGGAGAACCAGACGCCCTCCCGGGTGAACCAGACGGTGCGCCCCGAGCCCCGCTCGTAAAACCTCACCTCAGGATCTACCTGCCCCCGGTTCTCGATGAAATAGAGGGGCAGACGGCCGTAGATTTTCTCCAGTTGTACTCCCTGGGGGCTTTCCTTCAGAGGGGTTGCCGCTCCCGACGCCTCCAGGCCGAAAAACAAAAGGGCGCTGATCAGCAGCGCCGCCATGGTGCCAAGGATTGCCACCGTACCCTTGCCGTGGGTGTCCCCGTGCATGACTCCTCCTTTCCGCCCTGATGTTTTAGGGGGGAGCGATGTGCACTTGTTGCCAGGGTTATGGGAAAAAATTATGAACTATATTAAATTTGTCTTGATTGTTGGTGGGTTTCCCTTTAAGTAAATTTATAGGATTCCTTCATACCATAACCAAACTGTCATGGCAATTTATAAATTGTTCACCAGTTCAAGAATAGCAAAAAATCTGCCAGGTAGGCGAAGCCTTAGCCCTAAAGGCAGCGCCGCCGGTAGGAGTTTGCTCTATCTTGCCA
>JAHIKF010000245.1 GCA_018897875.1 Pseudomonadota bacterium
AAGGCCTGGCCCGGCCCCCGGCAATGACAAGGGCCAGGTTTTCCAGCAAGAAGGAGGCGGCGATGGCCGAGATCAAGAGCGAAATCCGGGGGGCCCGGCGTAGCGGCCGGTAAGCGCCGCGCTCCAGCAGCACCCCCATAAGGCCGGTGAGCCCGACGGCCAGGCCGAAGGCCGCCGGCCAGGGCCAAGAAAACAGCCCCACCCCCATGACCGCGACGTAGGCCGCCACCATCATCAGGTCCCCGTGAGCGAAGTTGATGAGCCGGAGGATGCCGTACACCAGGGTGTAGCCGATGGCGATGAGGGCATAGAGACTGCCTAAAGACAGGCCGTTGATGAGCTGCTGGAGGAAGGTGAGTAAATCCACGGGGGTATTATACTAAAAAATGCGCCGGGGACGCGGGAAAACTCAAAGAAAATCTACGGTTACTCCATGAGTCACTAGAGCGCCTCGAACCTATTTCAAAACCAGCCTAAGGCGGCAAATGTGTTCTCAACCAGTTCAAGGTTGGGAATGGTGGTTTTGAGTCCCCCTTTCCTAAAGGGGGATTTAGGGGGATTATCAAGTGGTTATTAATCCCCCCTGCCCCCCTTTAGAAAATGGGGGTGACTCTTTTCAACTGAAACTCCCTCGGCTGATTCAAAGAGAACACTGAAAATCAGTTTTGAAATGACTCCTCACAGATCATATTCATAACCCTCGACGATAATAGCCCGGGAAGTGATGGATTTTTGCCGGAGGGGGGCCAGGGCCAGATTCTCCGGCGAGGTAAGATATTCCTGCGCCTGATCGCTGGATTCGAATTCCAACACCACGATCCGTTCGGGGTGCCAGTCCCCGGCCAGGGCCACCCCTCGCCGCCCCGCACCAGATAGCGCCCGCGGTATTGTTCCACCACCGCCGGCACTCGCGCCACATATTCCGCATACAATCCCTGATCCATGACGCCAATGTCGATGATGACATAAACGGGCATAGTTTTCTGGCCTCTCAGGTGAGATGGGTGGGGGAGGACGCAAATTGTTCCAGGGTCCCCGCCCTCCCCTCACATCTCCCCTTTAATCCCCGATCAACTTCGCCAATCCCAGCAAATTGATAATCTCCGGCATGACTTGGAGGCCGGTGAGGCGGCCCATGGCGCCCCGGCCGCAGGCGCGCTCGTTATAGGCGGTGACGTCGTCGGGGCGCACCAGGCCGTCGCCCACCATCATGATGGGCACCGGGTCCCCGGAATGTTTCTTTAAGGCGCAGGGGGTGGAGTGGTCGGCGGTCACCGCCAGGAGGTGCGGGGCCTCCAGGAGGAGCGCGCAGGCCAGGTCGATCTTGTTGATGAAGTTCATCTTGCCCAGGTAGTCGCCGTCCTCCCCGAAGGTGTCGGCGGCCTTGACGTGAACGAAGGCGAAGTCATAGGGTCCGGCCAGGCCGGTAAGGGCCGCCCGGAACTTGGCCTCGATGTCGGTGTTGGGAAGCCCCGTGGCGCCGGGGACCTCAATCACGTCCATGCCGGTGAAGGAGCCGACGCCCTTATAGAGGCCGCCGCCGGCGATGGTGCAGGCCCTGAGGCCGTAGCGCGCCGGGAACGGCTCAATCTTCTTATAATAGCCGGCTCCCCGCCCTAACAGATAATTGGCCGGGGGCAAGCCCTTCGCCACCCGTTCCTGGTTGAGGGGGTTTTGGGCCAGGAGAAGGTGCGCTTCCGCCAGGAAGTGATTCAATACCTTGGCGGTGAAGGCGGCTTCCGGGGAATCGTCCAGTGGGTGAACCTCGTGGACCTTGACCCCCACCTCGTGGGGATCATTGTCGCTGATGCGGAAGCTCAGATTCGGCCCCCGGAGGATGATGCCGGCCCGGTGGCCGGTGCCGGGACGGACCATCAGGGTGACGCCCTCATAGGTAAGGCCGTCCAGGTCCTTGACAAAGGGGCCGGTGTCGGTGATGCGCCCGGCCCGCCGGTCCACCACCGTGAGGTTGGCGTCCACGGTGCCCAGATTGCCCCGCAGGGCCACATCCCCCGCCTCCAGATCCATGCCCAGCCCCGCCACCTCAATGGTGCCCCGGCCGGTGTAATAGCGCTCGATGTCGTAGCCCAGGATGGCCAGATGGCTGGTGTCGCTGCCGGGGCGCAGCCCCACGCCCAGGGCGTTCATAAGACCGGTGATGCCCCGGGCCGCCAGGGCGTCCAGGTTGGGGGTGTGCGCCGCCTCCAGGGGAGTGAGGCCCCCCAGTTCCCTGACGGGCCGGTCTCCGATACCGTCCATGACCACGAGGATGGCTTTATGCATACGTTACTCCTTGGCGAAATCTTCACTGCAGTCCCGCATGAGCCGTTGGCCCAGCCGTAAAAAATGAAAAGATATGTAGGGCGGGCACTGCCCGCCGGTGGTGCGCAATTGCAGTGGTGGCACAGGCTTCCAGCCTGTGCGCCGCACCGGCAAGATGCCGGTGCCACCAAAAACTTTTCAGAACAGTCGCCCATGAGCCTTGGGCTCTCTCAAAACAATGAAAAGGCCGGTGGCACAGGCTTTCCAGCCTGTGCCGGGACACCCGAGGGCGAGTGTCCTACACAAGCTTCCAGGAACTTTTCGTAGCAGATTATGACTCAAAACCGGCCAAAAGCATAGACCGGCATCACAAAATTATCGGCTGATAACCCCGGGAAGTGATGGTGGCATAGTGGAAGGGCGGCCCCACCTCTTCTTTGATTGCGGCCATTTTTTCCAAAAAGTCCTGGCTCAGGTGCAGGACTTCTTCCAGGTCAGCCCCCTGGCTGAGGGCCTTGAACAGGCGCATCTCCATCCCCAGGTTCCGTGGCATGACCAGCACGTTGCCGGTCAGCATCCGCCTTAGGGGAAGCTCGTTTTCCTCGCTGCCCAGGAGGATCATTTTGAAGTGGGGCGGGGGGCTGGTCGGAACATAGCCGGCCAGGATGAAGTAGATGCGGCGAAAACCTTCGGCCTCGGGGCCATGGGTTTCCAGGTGGCGGCCGTAACCCTGGGAGAGGAGGGGAAGCGCAAACTCCTCCATTTCCTCCAGTTCCAGTGGGCCGGCATGGCGGGCGATCTGCCGGCGCAAGGCCAACGACAGGGAGACGCTCACCCCGGCGCCGCCGCTCAGAATGCCGCAGCGCCGATTCAGGGCGAAGAGCTTGCTGACGTTAAAGACCTCCGGCTGCCCGCCGGCGTCGAACCGGGTGGCCCGGCTGTCTGTGGCCAACACGATGCCGTGCTCGTTAAACCCTGCCAGGGCCTGGGTCATAGACCACCCTTGAGATTAGTGATTTGGGGGGAGGGCCGGGGGCTTTTTCGTAAGCCAAATTCCCCGCTCTCCCCACCAACTCCCCTCCCAACCACCTGTAGGGGCGGACCTGCGTGTCCGCCCAGGCTCGGGCGCACACATAGTGCGCCCCTACAAAAAAATGTAAGGGGTTGGGGAGGGGCCACACTTACGAAAAACGAAAAATCCCTTAGCCACTTCCCGCAGAAATTCTAACCCTCTTCCAGCACCAACGGCGCGCCGTCGGGATTGTAGAACAGCCTCATTCGGGCCGGCGGCAAGGTGAACGTAAGAGAACCCAGGAGTTTCAAGGGGATAGTATCCGGCGTCAGGTCTTTCCAGGCCCGCCGGGGTTTACCCAACAGCTCGGCCAAGTCGGGGATGGCGACCTCCTGGGGCTCCATGGTGGTATTGATCACTGCCAGGACCCGGCCCTTGCGGCTCTCCCGGGATTTGAGCAGCAGCGCCACCGGTTTCCCCTTGGGATTGACCCGGGCCTGAGGCCCCTCTTCCAGAAGCACCGGGCATTGCTTTTTCATGCGGTTCACCCCCTTGATGAAGGGGCTCAGATCGTAGGCGGGCGCCTCCCAGTCCTGGGGCCGGGTCTTCACCACGTTGAGGCGCTTCTTGAAACCGTACTCATAGCCCATGGGGATCATCACCCCGGTGGAAAAGTAGGCTGCGAAGAGGTAGCGCTGCCGGGCCACTTCCGGGACGCCGCCGCTTGCCGCCGCCAGCCGCTCGGTGTCGTGGCTTTCCGGGAAGCTGATGGAAGGGCCGATGCGGCGAAAGTCATTGTACTGCTCCAGGCACCAGTCTTCCTGGAAATCCCACCACTTGGAGCTGTTGTAGAGGAAGTCGAACCCGGAGGATGACAGCTGGGCGCACTCCTCCAGGCGGCACCCCAGGGTCTCGGCGAAAAACTGGACCCGGGGCTCCAGGTTCTTGGCCTCAGTGATGAGGCGGCCCCAAAAATCGCCCGGGATCTTGTAAGCCGCATCGGCCCTAAACCCCATGAAGCCCAGGCGCAGGTATTTGGCCACCACGCCGTCGAAGTAGTGCAAGAGGCCCTCGGGGTCGGGCGGCGGCCAATATTCCAGTTCCGCCAGGTCGCCCCACACCGTCACCTTGGTGGCATCCGCCGGGTCAATGGCACCGGGGTGTTTGATTTGGCCGTCTTTGTCCTTGGCGTACCACTCGGGATGCTGGGTGACCAGGGGCGAGTCGATGGCCGTGTGGTTGATCACCAAATCCAGCATTACCTTCAGGCCCCGGCGCCCGGCCTCTTTCAGAAAGTGCGCCAGGGCCGCCTCCGGGTCCTGGCCCGACTCGGGATCAAACCGGGGGTTGAAACCGTAGTAATCCTTGACGGCATATAAGCTGCCGGACAGGCCGGGGGTGTGGATAGGGTTCAAAAAAATCCAGGTGAAACCCATGGCCGCAATGCGGTCCAGGTGTTCCTCCCACTGGGGGATGGTCCCGGCCAGGGGCGGAAAGAGATTGTAGATCAAGGCTGGTTCAGACATTAATCACCTCGTTAAATAAAGCTGTAGGGCGCGTCTCACGCGCCATTTTATGGTGCGTAAAACGCACCCTACATTTCTGCCGGCACTGTTTCGACCAAAGCTTTTTCATCGCTTGATCGTGGCTGGCCACTGGCAACTGACTACTGTTTTTTCACCGGCCCCCGCGCCTTATTCAGCCGGGCCGCCAGCCGGGCGGGCTCCGGGCTCTGCTCCATCTGGTCCAGGGTCAGGGGTAGCTTGACCCGCCAGTTAGGGTGCTCTTGTCTGGTACCCGGCAGGTTTTGCTGCTCCGGCGCCCCGAAGACCTCCTCCAGGCGGACCTCCATGAGGGCGGCCTCACTCTGGGCCAGATATTCCAAAACCGCCTCCCGCAAGTTCCGGGGACAGGATTCACCAGCCTCGGGCTTCGAAGCCGCGTCATCGGGCAGCAAGCCCCGGTGTTCCAGGTCCTCCAGCAGAAACCGGCGGTCTATCTCCCGGGCTGCAGCATCGGCCTCCGCCAGGCGGGCTTCGGGGTACAGGTTCAACGTCCGCTTCAGGGCCAGGTCATGCCCCTGCCAGAATCCCGTCAGGGTGGGCAGGTCATGGGTGGTTACCGTGGCCATGGCCCGGGACGGGTACGCCTCCGGGGCCAGGAAGTGGCGATTGCCGTCCCGTTCAAAGTAAAAGACCCGGTAGGAAAAGATTCCGGACTTGCCCAGCTCCCGCCGGATGCGGGGCGGCACGGTGCCCAGGTCCTCCCCGATGATCAGGGCGCGCCGGCGCACGCTCTCCAGGGCCAGGATGGCCAGGAGTTCCCGGGCCGGGTAGGTGACATAGGCGCCCCGGACCGCCTCCGCCCCGTGGGGGATCCACAACAGGCGAAAAAGTCCCATGACGTGGTCCATCCGCAGCATGCCGCCGGGCGGGAGGTTGGCCCGGAGGGTGTCGATAAACAACTGGTAGCCCGAGGCCCGGAGGCGCTCCGGGATCAGGGGCGGCAGCCCCCAGTTCTGCCCCTGGGGGTTAAAGGCGTCGGGAGGCGCGCCGATGGCCGGCCCCCGGGCAAAGAGCTCCTGGTGGGCCCAGGTGTCGAAGCCCCCGGGACTCGCACCCAGGGCCAGGTCCTCGTAGAGCGTGAACGGCAGGCCCTGGTTTTGAGCCTCCTGGCAAACCTGGCCCAGTTGGGTCGCGGCCAGCCATTGCCCATACTGATAAAACCGGACCACGTTCACGTGCTCCCGGGCGAACTCTGCCACCGCGGGGCTCTCGGGGTGCTGATAGGGTCCGGGCCAGCGGCGCCAGTCGCCTTGGGCAAGCTGATCTACCAGGGCTGAAAACTGGCCGAACCTGGCCAGGGACTCGCCTCCGGCCGCCACAAATCGGGCGAACTCCTGCCCCCGGTCCGAGAGGGGGGGAGCCTCCGGAACGCCGTGCGCCTCGCAGAACGTCTCATACAGGAGCTTCAGGACCCGGCGCTTTAAACGGTGGACTTCCCCGTAAGACACCAGGGAAGCTGCGGCCAGGCGGGCTTTAGCGGCCCGAAATTCCGGGCTGGCCACGAGATCCTGGGCCTTCCGGCAGTCCGCCATCTCCGGCGCCGCCTCCAGGCTCAGGTACAAAACATTGAGGAAAATCCGGCTGGTGGGAGCATAGGGACTGGGGTCGGCTGTGGCTCGCCCCCCGGCCGCATGGAGGGGATTGACCCCCACAAACGCCGCCCCCAGGGGTCCGGCCCAGCGGATAACCTCCATCAGATCGGCAAAATCCCCCACGCCCCAGTTGGCCCGGCTCCTCAAGGCATAGAGCGGCAAATTGAAACCCCAGGCCCGGCGGCCCTCCTCCAGCCAGGCCGGCGCATACGCCTGGGGCGGCGCCGCGATCAGCCGGGTGCGGCCGCTTTCCGACCGGCCGCCGCTCCGCACTTTCAGGGTCAGATCGTAATATCCCAACTCCAGGTCCGCGGGCAGGGGCAACCGCACCGCGACCCGAAATCCTCCCGGAACCGCCCGGCTTTTCAGCCGCCCGGCAACTTGGAGCCGCCTCTCCCACCGGTAACGCGCCCCCGTTTCGCTGACCATCTCCGCCAACACGTCCACTGCGGCCGGGGGCTCAGGCCCGGGGGACCATATCCGCATCGTCGCCCCGGACAGAGCCGGCGCGGGTTTGATGAGCTGCACCGGCGAAAGCATCGCCCCCCAGGAACCCAAACGCCGCCGGGCAATCTCCCGGTCCAGGCCCTCCTGGTCCTCCCAGTCCACGCCCATGGCGCTGAGCAGGTCCCGGTAGGTGGCCTGGGAGGTGCGGTGGCGGCGGCCAAAATTGTCCCAGTACTGTGAGGTAATACCGCACAAGCTGCCCAGGACCGCAATTTTTTTGGGGGTGTCATTCCCAGCCATACCCTAATCATTGCTCCTAAATTTTTGGTTATCTTCTGGTCGGGAAAATCCCAGGGAGAAAAGCGGAGTCTCCCTGCCCCGAACAGACCTGTTCTTTATATGCCGTGCCCACAGATTTTTCCTGTGGTTGTCATTTTGAGCCGCCGCCGGCGATGAAGAATCTCGGTGTTCGAGACCCTTCGCCTGCGGCTCAGGGTGACAAAAAAGAAAATTTTGGGCAATTATCAGTAGTGTCCGGTTAGGAAATTGCATGCGGTTGTTCTGCCCCCCCCAACCC
Organism: Pseudomonadota bacterium; assembly: GCA_018897875.1. Classification (GTDB taxonomy): domain Bacteria; phylum Desulfobacterota; class Desulfobaccia; order Desulfobaccales; family 0-14-0-80-60-11; genus 0-14-0-80-60-11. The sequence continues at coordinate 7,456 of JAHIKF010000245.1, forward strand.
TCTCCCCCCGAAGCGGGGGGAGAGGGTCAGGGTGAGGGGGAAGTAATATTCTCGGTGCAAAAAGCGCCTTAGAGAATTTATGAATTGTTGAACGGCGTATAACGAGCATTCTCCTTTGCAAAAACCAAACCGGACACTGCTGGGCAATTATTATCATAATAAGGATTCAGCCTGTCCTTCGCCAGATCTCTTTGAAATTTGGGGGACCATTTAAATTTACGGGGGAAAAAATTCCGGATAGAAGGTCTCACCCGTCATTGCCGCAGGAGGGCGTTGCTCGGCCCAATGCTGACCCGGCTGATCACCCCATCGGCGATGGCAAAGCAGGCCAGCGCGGTTTCCTGGTGGCCGGGGTCCCGGCGGACCGCGGCGATGAGGTCGATAAATTCCGGGTGACAGGAAAACAGGAGCACCTGCTGCTCCCGGGCGAAATCCAGGATGACCCGGGCGGCGTTCTGGCGCCGGGCCGGGTCGAACTTCACCAGCACGTCGTCCAGGATGACGGGCACGGGTTCGGAGTGGCGCCCGAACTCCCGGGCCAACCCCAGGCGGATGGATAGGTAGACCTGATCCGCCAACCCGGCGCTCCAGGCCACCTCTTCTTTCCGGGCCAGCGACTTATCCTCCAGGTGGACCCCGTCCTCGCCCACCGCGGCCAGGAGACGGTAGCGGCCATGGGCCATGGTGTTGAGGAACCGGTCCGCCTCCCGAATCACCTGGGGCTGCCGCTCCCGTTCGTAAACGCCCCGGGCTTCCTCCAGGAGATGGCGGCACACCATGAGGGTGGCCCAGCGCCGGGTGGCGTCGGTCAGCTGCTCCTGAACGGTGCGCTGCTGGAAGAGCAGATCGCTCAACTGCTCGTCTTGTTCCATTGATTTCAACTTGCCCTTGAGATCCCCGATTTCCTGATCATCTGCCGAAATGAGGCTCGAAAGCTCACTTAGGCGAGCCTGGAGGCGTTCCTTCTCCCCTCGCAGTTCCAGGGGATCGGTGCGGCTCAGTTCCTCTTCCAGGGCCGCCTGGGCCTCCCGGGTGCCGGCCATGCGGTAGAGGGCGGTCTCTTCGGTCGAGATCTGCTGCATATGTCCCTGCCATTCCCCATATGCCACCCCCCGCCGCCTAAAATCCTCAGCGTCGGCCGCCCCGGCCTGGCGCAGCAGGTCGTCCCCTTCCCGCTTCAGTTCCTGTCCGCGACTGTTCAGGATGTCCAGGGCCTGGGTGGCAGCCTCCAGCTTTTCGGTGAGCCCCCGCTGCTGCTGGCTGGCCGTTAAGGCTGCAGCCAGGGCCCGGCGGAGGGCGTCCAGTTCCTCCACCCCGGGCTCCGCCGCGACAGGGGTGCGGCCGCAGGCCCTGAGCCCCTGGCCGATTCGCTCTCGAGCCGCAGCTATGTAGTCGGACATCTGCTGCACGCGGCGGCTTTGGTGGTCCAGGACCCGACTTGCGGCCCGGGCATTTTCCACCGCCTGGAGCACCGCTTCAAAGCCTTCCGGGCGCACCGCCTCCGAAAAGCCCCGGTCGGTGAGCCACCCGGCCCACTCATCCTGAAGGCGCTTCAAGTCACCGATGGCCTGCTCCGTTTCCGCCTGCCCCTTGGCAAGCCGCTCCCTGGCCTGGGCCAGATGGTCCTCGGCCTGGCGCCGGTCCTGTTCCCGGGCCTGCCAGTCCCTAAGCTGGTCTGCGGCCTGTTCCAATTCCCCGGCCATCTCCTCCAGGCCCATGACGTCGGCCGGCGCTTCCCGGTCCATGATCTGCGCCGCCCGGGCAATCTCGGCCTCCGCCGCCTCGATCTGCCCTTCCAGGTCGGTGATGGCCTCCGAGAGACCGGCCTGGTTCCCCTCCACCTGCTCCAATTCTTGCTCCATGGCGGCGCGACGCTGGCCTTCCACCGCGGCTTGCCGACGGGACAGCCAGAAAAACAGTCCCGCCAGCACCAGGCCGCCGCCGGCAATCAGGCCGCCGGCCAGGTAATCCCGGCGCCAGAGAAAAAAACCGCCCAGACTTAGCCCCACCACCAGACAGGAAGGGCTCAGCCATCCGGGCAAGGCGGCCGCCGTTGGCGCCGCCAGTTGCCCCTGAAGCGCCGCCACCCGGGCCTCGGCCTCGTCCCGGGCGCTCACCCGGCCCCGGAGCTTCTCCGCCAGAACCTCCCGCTGCTGCAACCAGGCCCGCAGCCGCCGCACCGCCTCCTGCTGCCGCCCCAGTTCCTGCTGGTCGGTAAGGCGCGGGGCCGGAAGGTCTTGTAAATGCCGGACGGCGGCTTCGGCTTGTTTTTGAGCCTCGGTCTCGGCCTCGGCCAGGGCTCGCCCCTGAGCCCGGGCAGCCTCAAACCGTCGCTCCGCCGCATTCAGCTGCCGGCCGAACTCGGCCACCCGCTGGCGCACCTGCACCGAGGTATCCACCGCGGCCAGGCGCGGCCCATCCCAGGCCGGCCCCAGCTCTCGCAGTTTGCGCCCGAACTCCGTCTGCGCCTGGTCCAGGTCGCCCTTGGCGGCGGGATAGTCCTCCAGGGCTTGGGCCAGCTTATCCCGCTCGCCGGCCAGGGCCTCGATGACATCCCGGCCGGCCAGGACCGCCTCATCCGGGGTGAGCCGGCCCAACTGCTCTTTAAGGCCTGCGGCCTCCCCCTCTCGCTGCTTCCGGCTCTGGCGATTTGCGTCCAGCTCTTTATGGAGACCCTCCAGGCGCTCGAGACCGTTCACCGGAAAATTTTGGGCATACTCCACCTCAACGGCCTTCTCCCGGGCCAGGTTCCGGTTCGCCCAGGGCACTCGGGCCTGCTCCAACCGCTCCACCCGCCCCAGTTCCCGGCGGCGGTCCTCAACCTCCTGACGGTTGCCGTCTACCCGCTCATCCAGATATTCCCGTTGACGCTGGCCCTCGGCATAGGCGGCGGCCTGACCCTGGACCTCCCGGAGACGATGCTCCATTCTTTTCAGATCATTAAGGAGAAGATTGATCCGCTGCGTGCGGCCCCCTTTTTTCAAGAGGGTGTCCGATTCTTTGTCCAGGTGCTTCATAACTTCGGGCACCGAGGCGCTCCCCAACCCGGTCCCCGCCGCCAACAGGCGGCCCCGCACCCCTTCCTGGGACAACACCCCCAGCCCCTGCAATTCTTCCAACCCCACCGCAAACACGTGCTTAAACGTCTCCCGGTCCAGCCCCCCCAGCAGGATCAGGGCCGGCTCGGCCTGCATCGTGGTCCCGCCGGCCTGGGTTAGGGTGGCCGGGTGGCGTCCGGCCCGCTCGATGGTATAGCGACGGCCGTCATGCATGACCACCTGGAGGCGGCCGCCGTGGTTGCCGCCGCGCAAGGGATCGTAATCATTGCGCTTGGGGGCTCGCCGGGGAAAGCCGCAGAGCAGGGTGCGCAGAAATTCCATCAAGGTGGTTTTGCCGGATTCGTTGTCCCCCACGAACAGCACCAGACCGGGCGGCAGGTCTTGTACTCCCTGATCGTGGTAAATCCCGAAACCGTCGAGGTGAAAGCCGCTTATATACATCAGTTATTCTTCCTCGGGCAGCAACTGGTCCACTCCCCAGACCTCGGCGTCATTGAGGATCGACAGTAGTTCGTCGTCGGCCAACTGCTCCAGCCCCGCGGCGATCACCCGGTGTTCCGGCCTTTGCGTCAGCACCTCTCTGAGCCCCGCCCCGGGGTTTTCCCGGGCGCGCAGGTTCTGGGCGGCGTTGAGAAAGTCGCCGACGAAATCCTGCACCAGTCGCCGCTGGTTCAGGTCCAGGGGCGGCCGGGTCCGGTTCTGGACCGATTCCACCCAGACGAAATCAGGGCGCTCCGGCTCCCCCTCCCGCAAAGGCTCCGCCAGATCCCGCTCCAGATCGATTCTCCGGGCCATTTCCCGGTGCAGCTCCCCTCGGCCGGTCAGGTTGAGGCGCAGGATGACGGCCCGACCCTCGGCCCCGGCCCGCACCTCCTCCCGCACCCGGACCAATTCGTCCAGCAGGTCATCCCAGGTCGAAAGCCTGCCGATGTCCAGGTCTTCGATAAACCAGCGCACCACGTCAGTGGCCATGAACGTGGGCGTGATACGGCGGGCGCCATCCACCCGCACCAGGTAGCAGCCCCGGGGGCCCATTTCCCGCCGGTTGCGCCCCTGGGGGTTGCCGGGGTAAACGATGTACGGCTCCTGCCCCCGCAGGATCTGCCGGGTGTGAATGTGTCCCAAGGCCCAGTAGTCCATACCGGCGGCCGTTAGGTCCTCCACCCCGCACGGGGCGTAATTGTCATGGTTGGGGTCGCCGCCGACGTTGCAGTGGAGCACCCCGATGGCAAAAGGCGCCTCCGGGTCCCGCCGGAAGCCGGGCGCCAGATTGACGTTCACTTCCTTGACCGGGTAACTGATGCCGTAAATGTGGGCCAGGGTGGCGCCGTGCCGCTGCATGGGAAAGCATTCCACGCTTTGGCCCCCGAAGCGCTCCGCCTGCGCCGGCATCGTCAGGTGGGCTTCCCAGCCGGAGAGGGGATCATGGTTGCCATGGGCCACAAAACACCGGAGGCCCGCGTCACCGGCTTTCCGGATGGCGTCCCGGAACCGCAGTTGGGCCCGCAGGCTGCGGTTCTCGCCGTCGTGCACGTCCCCGGCCACGATGATGAAATCCACCGCCTCCCCGATGGCCAGGTCGATGATCCGGTCGAAGGCGGTAAACGTCGCCTCCCGCAACACTGCGGCAATGGCGGGCGCCGCCGCGTGGATTCCCTCGAAGGGGCTGTCCAGGTGCAGGTCGGCGCAATGCACAAAGCTGAAGGGCACGGATGCGGTCATGGCAATCCTGTTAAAGAGTCCGGCTGATCTCCCCCCGCCGGTTTTGCGGCTGATCCCTGGCCGGGCGGCGGCAGGGTGAAATAAAACGTGGCCCCCTGCCTCAGATCGATTTCGGCCCAGACGCGGCCACCGTGACGTTGGATGATGCGCTTAACCGTGGCCAGGCCGGGATCGGGGCCGGGAAAATCCCTGTAGGCGTGCAAACGGTGAAACGTTCTGAACAAGCCGTGGCCGCGGTTCGGGGCCAATCCGGCCCGGTTGTCCCGGACCAGGAAACCCCGAGTCCCGTCCGTGGCGGGCAGGGCCTCGAACTCAATCTTGGCCCGGGGAACCGTCTCGGTAAATTTCCAGGCATTGCCCAGAAGGTTCGACAGGAGCCAACGGAGCATGGCGGGGTCGCCTTCGGCCTTCAGGTTCGTCCCGATAATGAATTCCACCCGGCGCCCCGGCGCGGTGCGCTGGAGAGCTGCGGCGATGGTGTGGGCCTGATCGCTGAGATCAATTTCTTGCCGCTGCATCGCGGCCCGGGCCAGGCGGGCGTGCTCCAGCAACGCCTCGGTGAGCTCTCCCGTCTGCCGGATCATTCGGCGCAGCCGCCGGAGATACCGGCGCCCCCTGAAGTCAAGCCGGTCGGCGCCGGTGTCCTCCAGGGCCTGGCAGAAGCCGCTGATCCAGCGGAGCAGCGACCTGAGATCGCGGGACACCGCTGCGGTGAAACCGTCCAGTTCCCCCGTGATGACCTCCAATTCCCGGGTTAGCGCCTTATCTGCCTGAACCTGACCCGCCAGTTCGGCCTGGAGCCGTTGGAGGCGAATTTCCGCGCCCTTCCGGTCAGTTATGTCGATGCCGGTCCCGATCACGTGCGAAACCGACCCGTCTTCGCCGATGTGGGCCGTGGCTGACCAGGCGATCAGGCGGCGGGTGCCGTCTTGGGCTACCCAATCAATCTCATCGGCCTGGTGAACCTCCCCGGCAATGAGATGATAGAACGCCTCTTTCATGGTGTCAACTGCTTCGGGAGCCGGAAAAACCTCCCAGAAAAGGCGGCCTTGCACCTTGGCCAGGGCATACCCGGTGAGCCTCTCGCCGGCAGGGTTCAGGCGATTGATGCGTCCCTGGCGGTCCAGGATCAGCACCATAACCTGGGCCGTCTCCATGAGGCTGTCAGCAAAATCCCGTTCTTGCCGCACCATGGTCTCGCCAAGCCTCAGGTTACGGAACAACAGGTTATACGGCCTCCTGATCCCCGTTTCGATCAAGGCTTGGTAAATCAGGAAAAGCGACAAAATTTTAAGGAGTTGGACCACTACACCGGACTGGTCGGACGCTCCGGTAAAAACCGTACGGGCCAGCTCCGAGGCGGCGGCCAGGGCGATGGCTGCCAGCAACAGGCGGAGCACCTCGGGGTCGAACTCCTCCCGCCGGCGCCACAGCAGGGCCAGGGCCCCCAGCAGGATGACGCCGGCTAAACAGTCGGCGGTGTGCTTCAGCGCGGTCAGACCCGGCCCGGCCGCCTGGCGCAGGGGGAAAATCGGCCAGACAAAAATCATCAAGGTAATGACCGCGAAGACCAGAATATAACCGGCAAAAACCGCATAAGGCTTCAGGCGGCGACCCAGGCACAGGGGGGCCAGGCACAGGGAGACGCTCTCGAGGCCCCGGGCCGCAAACCCCAGTTGGACGGGCAAATCGGCCCCGAAGCCGGGGAAGACCCTCATACCCCCATAGGCCAGGGTGTGAAGCAGGTCTAAGGCGCCCACGAACAGGTAGGCAATCCCCAGGAAGAGCAGGTAGTTATTTTCCAGGAAGCCCCGGGAATTCCAGGCCACGACAAAGACGCCTCCCGCAATGACAACGCTAAAGAGCCCGGCGATACTGTGGAACAGCGGCAGGCTGTAGCGGCTGGTCAGATAAAACCCCACGAGCGCCAGGGCCCAGATGAAAAAGTGCACGTAGGTGCCGAAACGGCCGGATGGTTCTATCATCGCATCTAGGAGATGTGCCCGCTTACTCTGCGCCCATCGGGGCTCCGCCTCCGGAGGCGCACCTGGCATTATCTGAGGACAACGGTGAATTCGGATGATCCAGAGACATTCCCTGTCGATAGAGAAACTTTATCATTATTCGCAGGATTTAGAGAATTTGTAAAGCTAGTGCTGCGGACCTCTCCCCCCAAAACTCAGCCAAAAGTTGGGTAAGAGGGATGGATCGGCGGGAGCGAGGGAGTTGAGCCGGAGCGTTAGGCGGCGGGAAACGGAGGTGGGCCGGACCTGCCGTACTGGGGGAATCGTTGCGCCATCCTGATCAATCGAACCGGAAATCTTTCTCGGTAAGCAGTCGGCCCCAGACATCCACTGCGTCCGGATCGTAAAGTTTACCCCTATTCTGGGTAATCTCCTCCAGCGCCTTCTCAATCCCCAGGGCCGGCCGGTAGGGCCGGTGCGAGGCCATGGCTTCCACCACGTCGGCCACCGCCAGGATTTTGGCCTCCGGGGTAATCTCCCCCGCAGTCACTCCCGAGGGGTAGCCGGAACCATCCAGCCGTTCGTGGTGCTGGAGCACTCCCTGGGCCACGGGCCAGGCCGGAGGCGATGAAGTAATGCTATTGCTACGAAAATAATGATTGCCTTTCCCGCAATCATTGAGACCACCGGCGTCAGATAAACAGTTGGAAACATTTTTAATCTCCTTTGAGGTTGGCACAATTTGCTCACGGCCCCGAAGAATCTTTATTTTCCCTAAGGCCGCGGACCTGTCCCAGAGTTAGCGGTCTTGCTTTTTCATCTGGCCTGGGGGCATGTGCTGGCCTCCCTCTTGCTTTTTCATCTGGCCCGGGGGCATGGGGGCCCCGCCCCAGCCTGTTTTCTTCCCCTTGGCCCATCCTGGGGGCTGTTTAAAATACGGGGCCTCGATCCGGCGAAAACTCTGGGGGACGTCCTGGATCATTTGCCACGGACCCGCCATGTTCCTGGTCTGATACCACTTGCCATCATGCTGATAGTAATACCTCTGCCCATAGCGGAACAGGTCGGCATTGGTATTGGGGGCGTGCTGCACTCCTGGGGCTCCCGGGATGGGGGCCCATTGAGGCGTAATGTTGGGAGGCAGCGGCGGAGAAAATTGCTGGGCTCTGACCGAAGTCGCGCTTAAGGTCAGCCCGGTTATTAAAACCACCAGCATCAAGACCCTAAAAAGTGCTTGCATTGTCCTACTCCTTTTGTCCTCTAACAACCTGTAGAGTCGTCAATCGTAAGGGGGCAGCCCTGGCTGCGCCTGTCCCAATTTGGTGCTCGGAACCTCTTTTACCAAGTTTAGCCCGACTCCGGCTATCCTTACCGTGGGTAGCGGTATTGATAATGTGGCGAGCCCCATCGTCATGGGCCTGGGCAACCGGCCCCACCCGGCCCCTTTCCCTGGGCGTCAAACTCCACCCTTCCATGGTCCCAAACCCTGAAGGCCAGGAAAAACGGTAAATTAGGAAGCTTCCTCAAATCATAACAGCATCAAAGTATCTCTTTCTTCGGGGGTGAGTTCGCTTACCAAAGAGTCCAGGTGCATTCTATCGAAATCGAATCCGGCGCTCTTGATGATCTCCTGTCTCTTGGCAGCAGACTCGGCGGCCAGGATTTGGTTCTTGAATTCCACATCTCTCCTCATCTTTTCCACAAAAGCTCTGGCTGATTCAATGGACATGATGACCTCCTTCAGGCTAAATTTTGTGATGCAAGGGACTTTCTGTCCTCCAAAGGTCAGGGGGTAATCAAACCTGACGCTTTTGAGGCCCGCGACCTGGCCGGAAGTGAACAGTTGAACCTGCACATGGGGTAATTTTACTCTGTGGTTATTTGGGTTCGCCGCACATCGAGCTTAGGCCCCTCAGCTGAAAAGTTGACGTCATAGTGATGGACCTCTCCACCCTTGATGGTCATATGGGGGAACCGCACATCCGAGGTGCTGCCGCTGGCGCTATAAGCCTTGAAGAACAAGGTGTAAACCCCGGTTTTCCGGCCGTTTACATGCAGGTTATAAAGGCCGCTCATCGGATTGCGCCGGTGGATGTCCCTGGCCTCAGGAC
>JAHIKF010000246.1 GCA_018897875.1 Pseudomonadota bacterium
ATGAGTAATATGATAGACTGCTCCAAAAATTATCAAGGGGGCAGTCATGGGAAAAGTTACCAAGAGCAACCCCCACCTTTCCAAAGAGGAGATTCAGGAAAGGATCAAGGCAACAGTAGGATTTTGGCGGGTGCAAAAATGGCTGGTTATTTGGAATGCCCTGGTTGATCCGCGGCCTGCCGGGGAAATTGCTTTGCACACTGGACTTGCAGAGCAATCGGTTCACAATCTGGTTTCCAGATATAATCGCTTGGGGCCGGACGCGGTGGTGGGGCCAGGGAAGGGTGGACGGCGCCGCTCCTATTTAAGCTGGGACGAAGAGGCCTTGTTTTTAGAATCATTCCGGCAAGCGGCACTTACCGGTCAGATCGCTACCGCTGCAGAGATCAAGGTGGCCTTGGAAAGACGTATCGGGCAAAAAGTCCATAAGACCACGGTCTATAGGCTGCTTAAACGACATGGCTGGCGAAAGCTGGTGCCCCGGCCGTTCCACGTGGATGCAGTTAAGGCAGAGCAGGAGGCTTTTAAAAAAACTTCCTGAAATTATTGCTGAAAAACTGGAAGACCGGGACCCTGGAGATAACCGTCCGGTTTTACTCTTTGCTCAAGACGAGGGACGCTTTGGCCGTATCAGTGATGTCAGGCGTGCCTGGTCGCCTCAGGGAGCGAGGCCGCAAGCACCCAGGCAGATCATTAGAACTTATTTATATGTGTTCACGGCAGTTTGTCCGGCCTTGGGAAGAATGACTTCCCTGATCTTGCCCTGGGCCAATACAGAGATGATGGACATTTTCTTAAGACAGGTGGCGGAGGATTTTTCGAATTATTTTATCCTCATGCTGGTAGATCAGGCTGGCTGGCATGTATCCCAGAAATTGACAGTGCCTGAAAATATGAGGCTAATTAAGCTACCTCCGCGAAGTCCGGAGTTAAACCCTGCCGAACATATTTGGGAGGAACTGCGGGAGAAGAATTTTGCCAATAAGGCATGCCGGGATCTGGATGAGGTAGAAGACAACCTTTGTCGGGGCTTGAATGATCTCGCCAAAGACCCGGATAAACTTCGTTCGATGACAAATTTTCCATACCTTAATGTTACTTGTTAGATCGCAACTTGGTATTACTCGGCAAGCTAATTGTAAAATGGCAATTTTGGTTATCCCGCACTGTTGCCAAATTAATGATATTTATTTACATAACTTTATCACCTTGGGGGCTAGGTTTGTTGACCAGGAACAGATCAAAAAAGAAGAATACCCATTTATTAGTGCCATTCGTGAAAAGTTCATGGAACACAAGGATGTTGAGATATTAAATCCATTCAATAAATTGCGGGAGGCAGACAATAGCCATCCCGTTTATTTCCAAAATGATGAGCACCTGACCCAATTCGGCCAAAAAATAGTTGCTGATTTTATTATTGACCAATTAAAATTGAATAAATAATGTTCGACGGCCGTTTAATCCAAAACCTCGATTTCCTTCTCCAGGTCCTGGTGCTGTGCACCGTCATCATCGGGTTAACGAATCTCTATAGCGGTGGCTACACCCGGTTCCATCTTTTCCTGCGGCATAATTTAGGTTAAAAGCAGCATCAAACGCTAGGGGGCTGGGAGGAGTGCCAGGATGGATCCGCTATGACAACCTCAAGGCGGCGGTCTACAAGATCATGACCGGCAAGCGGTGCAAGGAACAAGCCTCTTGGACCGCCTCTCGCGCGTGGAACGGAGTCTGGCTCAGATGGACTTGTTGATCATCGACGAGATCGGCTGTAAATGAAAACCGAAAAGGGAGCATAGCTCTTCTTCCAGGCGGTGGCCCAGAGCTACGAGCGGCAGTCGCTCATCATGACCACTAATCAGGACTTCTCTCAATAGCCACAAGTGTTCGGCAGCAAACAGCTGACCGAGGCCCTGCTGGACCGGTTGACCCATCATGCCCATATCCTGGCCATGATGGGCGAAAGCTTCCGGTTTAAGTAGAGCATGGGCAAAAAGGAGGAATGATCCGCAGTAGCCCCCATTTTGGTTGCCAACAGCCGGTTGCTGATAACGCCAGCCTTGGCCAGAATTAGCTTTGCGGGTTCTATGACGGGGCGAGCGCAGCGCCGCCCGCATATTTGGGGTGCCGCCGGCTCTGCGCTCGCTTGCCCTGACCGGCGGCTGGCTTGTTCTGTCGAAGTTGCAATGACCAAGGGTGGGTCCCTTTTGAATAGCCGTTGCTGGTCCCTTATTGCTTTTCCGTTCACACAGAGCTATCTCGCCAAGCTTAACCCCGACAAGTTTCTTCTTTTGTGCCCAAATTGTCTTATGGGACGCATGATAGCACAAAAGCGGTTATCGGGGTAGTGTAATGCTCACCTAAAGTCGAGACATTTTTAAGCCGAGATTATGCGGCAGGTTTGCCCACCGCAGTGCAAAAATGGTTTTGGGAAGCCCACCCACCGAGTTTAACCTCGACAAGTTTCCTCTTTTGAAGCCAAATTGTCTCGTGGAAGCCATGATAGCACAAATTTCAATGAATTTGTCAACCGGCAAGCCGGGCATAGTAATCTTTCCAATAAGTTGGGCATACCTGCCCCTTAAACCCTGGATGCCTCACTGTGATGGAGCTTAAGGACCCCAGGCCAGCACTGCCCGATAGTGGTGAGCCAATGGAAAGGCCGAAGCCACATGGACATACCACCTCCGGACATGATAAGAAATTCTGGCCCCTACTTTGATCAGACGCTTGATCAGCCAATCAATGGACCGCCGCACCTCCTCTCCCCAGACGTAAAATTGCCGGATCATGTGCAGGAGGTTGTAGGCCAGAATCCCCATCTTCAGCCGGGCCTGGTTGGCCTCGAAGCGCTGGCAGCTTGTATTGTCCCAGCGCAAGGTGTTTTTGCCTTCCTTGATCCGGTTCTCTATCTCGGCCCGGCCGTTATAGACCTTGGTCACTTTGGCGGCCGGAAGTCTGGAGTTGGTCAACACAAAACCGATCCGGGGGAAAAGCTCGCCCCGGTGCCATTCGATTTTGGCTACCACCCGCCGAGGCTTGCTCCAACCCTTTGCTTTATAGTGGAGATCAACGATCTTGACCTGAATGCCGCTCTGGGGCGGCCGGCCGACCGGTCGGCTCAGGTTCGGCGCCACCAGCTTATCCAAGTTCTCGTTGGCCGGTAACCGGATGAAGCAGGTGATACGTTGTTCTTCGCAATACTCATAGATTCCAGGTTTGGCAAAGGCGGCGTCCCCACGAAACCAGAAAAGCTTGAAATAGGTCCGATAGCGCTTCACTATAGGCCCGATAAACTCCAGAGCGCCATTGGCGGAATGGACGTTCCCCGGTCTCAGCCTGGCCCCCAGACAATCGCCATCACTGGTGAAGCAGAAAAGCGGATGGAAACAATTCTTGGCAAAATGGCCATTGTAGGCCACTCCCTCCTGGTTACCATGCGCCGGGTCCTCGGTGGAATCCAGATCAATGATGAGCCGCCGCTTGTTTTTCCTTTTCAGTAGAGCGTCGGCGGCTCGGGAGAGAGCGCCGTCCAGGGCTTCTAACCCCACGGCATTACCTAGGACGTCGTTCTCCAACCGGGAGAGCATGGACTGCCCGGCCCCAACCTTGTGGTCTTTGCCAATCGCCAGCCTGAGCGCTGGATCGATGCGGAGATAATCTGCATCGTTACAATCTTCATAGCCTGCGGCTATCTGGTAGACCCTTTGACGCACCATCTGGACCAAGGCATGTTTTGTATGAGCAGGTGACCTCAAGTCTTCCAAACAATCTTTCATGGGGTCAATGATCCTGAAACGCTCATCTACCTCACGCAGTAAGATGAACCCGGTGTCGGAGGAGATGGTGGCGCCCTGAAAATCGATCATGATGGCCCGGTTAATATCCGGCCGGATTACCTCTTTCCGGCTTTCACCACTATCGAGCATTTTTAGACCCCCGATTTGCTAATATTACCTGCTTATATCAAATACTTATACTATTGAGCCTCTTGCAAAATTCAATAAACTGCCGGTGGTTATAAGGCAACGGCAAGGTAATGGGAGTCTTAAATCAATGAAACCCTGCCTTTCTGTCCTCTTTGCGGGAAATCGGGCCGATTTTAGCGCCTACAGGACAGACCACTCCCGGGCAAATCTTGCCAAACCACGGCCAGCCTGGGGCTGGTCAGGCGATCAGTTTGAGCAACTGGTCGGCGAACAGGGCGATCACGCCAAACATCAGGTGCAGCGTGACTTTTTGGGCGCCCCGCACCATGACGTTGCTGCCCCCAAACTCTTCTTTCAGGCGGGCATTGAAGCGCTCTGCCACCGTCCGTTCTTTGTATCTGGCCGCCTCGTGGGGCGCCAGGGGGATAACCTCTCGCCCCCGGCCATTTTTGTCGATGATGGGCACGTGCCCCAGGCTGCGGCTCACCGCGTAGATGGGTTGGGCGTCATAAGCCGCATCCATCAGGTCATACAGGTAATCCACCCGGGCGCTGGTAAGCTTCATCAGCGGGATGGCGACCTGGCTGTCGTGCAAGGAGGCCGCGGTCAGCGCCAGGCTGACGGGCAAGCAGCACTCAGTGACGTCGACGTGCAGCTTGAAGCCCCTCCAGGACTCCTTATAACCTTTGGAGTTCTTCTTGGTTCCCACATCGCAGTGCGCCGGCAACTCCGCCAGGGCCTCCGGGGCCGATTGCCGGCCTTGGCGCTCCAGACGCGTTTCCGGTTTGGGTTCTCGCACCTCCCCGCGGCGGGGGCGGCCTTTTTTCCGGGGCGCCGGCTTTGCGGGCCGCGGCTTGACCACAGGTTTCTCCCGGCCCTGGATGGCGGTAGCGTCCCGGCTGATATGCCCCACCAATTCCGGGGTTACCCACTGCGCTACCAAGGCCTGGTGGACCTTCTCGCCCAGCCCGATCTTGGCAAATTCCTTGAAGGCCCGAGAAAAGGTGGCCTCGGAGGGGATATCGCTGCGCCTCACAAAACCGCAGAGGCGCCGGAAGACCGGCGAACCCCGCAAGGCCTCCATGGTGGCCCGGGTGTGGGGGTGGTTATACACCGCCTTGGCCACCAAGGCCCGGGCCAAAGCTTGACGCTCCTTCGGCTTCCGGCCAAATCTCCGGGGCAGCCGACCGGCAAATTTCTCGATTTTGACTAACTCCAAGATGCTGACTAATTGCCGCTCTTTCCCGGTTAACGGACGCTCCCCACATTCTTCCAAAAGAGGAATCAAATTCCGTTGCAAAGTCCCCGTTAACCATGATACTGCTTCCCTAAGCTTCATCGGCGCCTCCCAAAGCTGCGGTGTTCCTGCTAAAATCACCTTAGCACAGGAGCGCCGTTGAGGCTTATTTTTTCAAAAAATCAACTCCAAAGAGAGTTTTGCAAGAGGCTCAATTTTCTACCTTTTTCTGCGGCATAATCCAGGTTAAGGCCGTTTTTGTGTAGTATCAAGCTGCTTTCTCCAGATCCTCATCCTGGTAAAGCTGCTCATAATCCATGGAGCTTTTATACCCCAGAGCCGAGTGCAGATAGCGCTTGTTATAAAAGTCCATCCAAACTGAGAGCTTATCCTGGGCTTCATCCAGGCCGGCAAACTCCTCCAGCCAGAGGAGCTCTTCCTTCAGGGTCCGCATAAATCGCTCGGTTTCGGCGTTGCCCTTGGGATTGTTGTAGCTGGTAAAGATCTGCTCAATGTCCAAGGTGGCGGTCACTTTCAGGAAGGACCTGGAACTGGGTTGGCAACCGTTATCGGAGATCAGCTTCAGTCCCTGTCCCCGCACCCCATTCGGGAACTCCTGCAACACCGCTTCTTCCATAGCCTCACGCCACTCTTGGGTGCGGCACCGCACGGACAACCGCCAGCCCACCACCTTCCGGTTGAACCAATCCATGATCTAAAAACTTTAATGATTCGAAACTAAGGGGAAAGTCACAACCCGGGAGGATTTCCAAGGGGATTTTTTCTTCATACAATTTATCTTTTCAGTTGCGCCACGTGCTGGAGGATTATTTCTTTGGTATTTAATTGACTCAGATCGATAGATCTCCCTTTGAAAAGGTGCGGGGTGGCGACCATTACCGTGATGCCATCCTCCACCGCCAACCGCGCCATTTGCAGGGATTGCTCCCAGTTTTTGGCTCCGTCGTCCACACCAGGCAGGATATGCGCATGGATATCAATCATGGTCAGTATTACCTTCTCCTTAACCCGACAGCTCATCAATGGCGATCTGGGCAATTCTTCATGGCGACTATTATGTCATGGGGGCGTGGCTCAATGACATCCGGCCCCCAAAGACTGCGGAACTCCTCCGAGGACCTGTCTCAGTACCTTCGTGGAAGACCCCCGGACAATTTTCTGGCAAAATAATATCAGGTTTTGCTTGGAAATGACATTTCCAGGAAATCTTTCCCTTCCAATGATCGTCCTGGGAGCCTTTGAGGGGAGACATGCCTCCTAAATTGATTGATGCACCGATAAATATGCCTTAAGAATAAACCGGCCTGAGGAGATAATCAACCCATGGCGGGCGGAGGGATATAACCGGGCGGCTGATGACAGTTGACCGGGCTTGAATAGTAATAATGCGGCCCATGGCCTAAGCCATTTTTTCCCCAGGGGAACTGATAGGCTGCATGGTTTTGGGACTGATTGACGCATCTTTACAAAGAAACAACTACCGCAACGCCTTTTTCATTATCCAGAGTAGACCCCAACTTTACAAAAGCCTCTCAGTTAACCAGGTGATATCAAGAATAATCGATAATAACGGGAGAGGTAATAAAAAAAGAGTTGATTTTTTTGCAAAAAGCTATTTAAATCGCTTAACTTAATTCTGCGAGTCCAATATGCTGAGCTTATTAGGGATGTTAATTTTTAGTAGTTTCGGTAAATCGGTCTGCCATGGGAATAGTGTTGGCGTGGCAATAGTGGTCGCGGTATCGCTCCTCTGCTGGGGGACCTCCGAGGCCAGGGCGGCCGGTTTTGCCCTGGTACAGCAGGGAACTGCGGCCATGGGTCAAGGCAACGCCTTCGTGGCCGAGGCCAATGACGCCTCAGCTATCTTTTATAATCCGGCCGGGCTCAATCAACTCAAACGGGCCCAGGTTTATCAGGGAAGTTTCTTTAATTATCCTGATCGCGAGTTTAGCGGCGGCGGCCAGGACTCTCAAACCAATCATCGAATATACCGGAGCCTGACGGCCTATATCGCCATTCCCGTGCATGATCGGGTAGCCCTGGGCCTCGGCTTTTTTTCGCCCTTCGGCATGGGGACAGCCTGGCCGCCGACCTGGGCGGGCAGATATATCACCACCTTCTCCAGCCTGCATACATATAATCTCAACCCGGTGGTCTCCGTCAAAGTTCTGGAAAACCTCTCTCTGGCGGCCGGATTCAATGTCCTGTGGTCCAAAGTGCGCCTCAAGCGCAAGACGCCGGTGGTTTTAGGCGGCCGGGCGTTCCCCGATGGCGAGATCGGACTGACCGGCGAAGGAAGTGGGGCGGGCTACAACCTCGGGCTGCACTACGAACCATGGTCGGGGCTGAAGCTGGGGGTTGCCTACCGCAGTAAAATCGAAGTGAATCACAGCGGCAGCCTTAACACCACCCTGCCGGTGCCGGTGCCGGGGCCCAACAGCGACGGCCAGGCCAGCATTGTCTTTCCCCCGTCGCTGACCATGGGGATTGCCTACAGCCGGCTCAAACCTTTTACTTTCGAATTTGACACCACCTGGACAGGCTGGTCCACGTATGACCAGCTAAAAGTCAATTTAGACACCCCGGTGCCGGTAAACGGGGTCATGACCACCACCATCACCACCCCCAAGAACTGGCATGATTCCTGGGCCTTCCGCTTCGGGGCCAATTATGAAGTGAATGAAACGATGAAGCTCCGGGCCGGATATATCTATGACCTCACCCCGGTGCCGGATTCCACCTTTGACCCCCAGGTGCCCGACGCTAACCGTCACATCTTTACGGTGGGGAGTGATCTCAAGGTTTTCCAGAGATTTACCCTGGGCTTCGCCTACAATTACATCCTGTCCGAGAGCCGCACCAAAAGCAACAGCGTTGTGGTCAACGGAGTTCCGGCTCCCTTACAAGCCAACGGGCGCTATAACAGTGATGTCCACTCTCTGGGGCTGAGCTGGTCGTTTCAATTTTAGGGAGAGATTACAGCCGAGATTGAGGCGGGAAAGTCAAACCTGCCATGCACCTCCGGATTCCCCCCGAAATCTGGAGTGACGATCGATAATTCCTCTGATTTAATCCACTGTCATCCGGCGTGGCGGCAAGGGGCCAAGGATCCAGACCTCTCGCCTCCGGCTCCGGTTGACCCGCCGGGTAAAACCGTTTGAAATAATCGCCATAAGTTCCGGGGCCCGACATCAGCCGGTGGTCTCCACGTCGTGAGAGACGGCCAGGGCCTCCAGGGCGCTTACCAAGACTTCGATCCCCAAACCAGGGCCGGGTAGCTCAACGGCCATGCCGCCGCTATTAAAGACCACCGGCTGGGACACCACATCCCGGACCAGGAGGTAGGGGGAGAATGAGCCCTCCACATAGGATAAGTGCGGCACGGTTAAGGCGAACTGGCGGCCCGCGGCCGAGAGGATACTGGTTTCCCCCACATGACAACCCAACTGGCATACAATCCCGGCCGCCTCGGCCATCCGGCTGATGCGGGTGGCGGTCCCCAGGCCGCCGCATTTGGAGAGTCGGATGTTGAAGATCCGGCAGGCCTTAAGGTCGATCAAGCTCTTGGCATCGTCTTCATTGCACAAGGACTCATCAGCGATCACCGGGATCTGAACCGCCTCGCTCACCTGTTTCAACCCGGCAAAGTCGGCCTTGGCCACCGGCTGCTCCACGGCGCTGATGTGATAAGGTTGCATTTCCTTAAGGCGCGCAATCGCCTCGGAGGGCGTCCAGGCCGAGTTGGCATCCACCCGGATATCGACGTCGTCGCCCAATTCGTCCCGGACCAGCCGCAAGGTCGAAAGGTCGTCGTCCGTCCCCACCTTGAGTTTGACAAAACGCATGTGGTTCATCTTAACCAGACGGAGTAAGTGCCGCATCGACTCCGGGGACATCAGGGGGATGACGGCGCTATACTCCAGGCTGGTTCTCATTTTGGGTCCGATCAGCCCGGTTACCGGCATATCCCAGGTTCGGCCGGCGGCATCCAGCAAGGCCATTTCCAAGGCACAGAAGGCTGCCGGGTGGCGCTGGGCTTGCGCTTGCTCATAGAGGCGCCTGAGGCCTTGGAGCAGCGCCTGGGGGGAAGAAAACTCCCGGGCTAATATTGCCGGGGCCAGGACCTGCCGGAGGAACAAAAGGCTGTCGCTAAGCACCTCCCCGGTGACGAAGGCCCGGGGGACCCCCTCGCCGAATCCCGTCATCCCATCATCAGTGGTCACCCTGAGGACGAGGTTATCAGAACCCTGGTGAGTCGCCAGGTTATGCTTGATCGGGGAGAGAAAGCCCAATCTCAGGTGCCAGATATCCAGTTTCTTGACGATCATATTCGACCTCAAATAGAGATTTAATTATCTTACCAAACTTCTTCCACTGGTACCATTGCTCCGGAAAATCCTCCACCGTTCTCTCCAGCACGCTCAGGCATTGCTCGTGAATGGGAGGGTACATCGGCGAGGCCCCATTGCCCACCGGGGTCAGATTACAGGTGTACCGCTTCTTACCCTGGCGCTGCATCAGAGCCGTGATGACCTGGGCCCCAGAGCGTTTCCGTAAAAGTTCCAGGGTCCGGTCCGAAGGCAGTCGGCAGTTGAGAAAGTAACTGTCCCGGTGGGGATCAGGGCGCCATTCGTCAAATTCGTCACACTCGGTGATGAGAATCCGCCCTGCCTTGAGAGCCTTCATGGCCGACGGGATAATGTTGCCTTCGTCCGCGTCGATCAGGTGCAGGCCCACCGCTTCGGCCCGCTGGCCCATGGATTCCCGCAGCCGGGTGGTTTGGAAGCGGCAGATCATGGAAGTGGGATAGCCATTCAAAGCCAGGGCGCCGGGCAAAAACTCCACTGCCCCGAAGTGACCGGTGACCAGAATGACCCCCTTGCCATCCTGCAAGGCTGCCTGGAGATTCTCCGCCCCGGCAAAACTGACCTGGGATCTCAAAAACTTCAGCAGCCTGGGGAAGTTGGAATAACCGACGAATAACTTTTCGTGGTAATGGTCGAAGATCCCTTTAAAGGCGGCTTTGATTTTTTGGTTCAGGATGGGGGCCGGGATCTTTCGGCCAAAAACATGTTTTATGGTCTTCCGAATCAGGGTTTTTTCAGCCCAGCACAGAAGATAGTAGAGCCGGCCCAGGACCGCAACATAGCATCGGGAGACTGAGAAGGGTAAAAAGCGGAACAGGAAGCTGTTCAGTTTCATTTGCAGAAACTTGCTCAGGCTTAAGGAGATCTTAGGAAGCCGGAATCGTGTGAGAAACATAGCCGCACTCCTTTTAAAAAAATAAAGTAAATCTTTTAAAATATTAACGTTAAGACAAAATTAATATGAGGGGTTCCCTAATAAGCGCTAGGGTAATTCCCGTTTTTTCCTTCTGCATTCCCCAAACTATGGGGGAAAAAGGCCGGCCTGCCTGGCAACCTGAGAAATGTAAATTAAATAAATTAATAAAAACAGCAGGTTAGCCTGGCAGTGGCGATGATTCATAGCTTTGGTCTCCGGAGCTTTAATGAAATAGGCAAATCTTTTAAAATATTAGCCTTTTCAGAGAAGGACCATCGGACAATCCCTATTTTTCTTTTCTAAAAGCCTAATTATGGGGTTGGTTTTTCCTCGGGCGCACCACCCCCCGCCAGAGTCAAGAACCCCCAATGGACGATAACGAAGATGGCTTAGCGCCACAATGAGGAAACCTCTTGATTTAACCCATAAAAATCCTAATTTGACTCAGGAATTTGGCTTAAGCCGCCGGGAAGAAAAGTCACTGGCTCAGGGTTGAAAGGAGATTTTGGTGATTTTAGCGGGGAAAGTTGAGCCCAGGCAGGTCTAAGAAAGAGGACCAGGCAACTGCTTTTTTGCAGGAGAAAGCGGAGGAGTTATTGATGGTGATTGCGGGGTTCTTAGTCGTAACCCGGTAATACGGGCAGCTTCAGTGCTTTTTCTTGACATTTGTCCATAGTTCTTTATTATGCGTTTAAGGGAAATCAGGTGTACAAGATCCGTTGAACCGCAATTTCGATTGATAGCGCGGGTGATTCTTAGCCTCACCGGCCACCTGGCCCCGAGCTGCCGAGGCATGCAGCCAGAAGGACCGAAGGCCTCTTGGGCAGGTTTTTCTTCCGGCACCAGCCTGGAACCGCATGGTCAACGAGGGGTAAGGCCATGGGGGTTGGCCGGCCATAGGCAGGCTAAAGAAAGCCGCCGGGGGAACGAGGACAGATACTCCGATGGAGAAGCATCATAGTTGCCTTAATACCCGGGCCATAATCGAATTTTTTCAAGAGACTATGCCTGGGGAAGTTCACCGTCTCTTTACGGGTCTGGGCCCGGAAATTGAAGGCCTGGCCAACCCGCAGGAATTTTTGATGGAAACGCATAACTGGGTGTCCAGTGATGTGGTCACCAAGATGTTTGAGAATGCCAAAGCGATAACCCAGGATAATGCCATCGCGTTTAAGATTGCGTTTGAATCCGCGGCCAGGAAAAAGTTGGGCTATGTGCAGCGGATTATTATGTTCGCTTATAAAAACCCGCGCCGGACTCTGAAAAAAGTTCAAGCTATTAATGATAAATTTAATAAGAACAAGAGAATTGAACTGGTAAAAACCACCCGCGATAGTGCGGTCATCCGGTTGCACTGGTTCAAAGAAATTCCCAGTACTATTGATTATTGTTTATTTAATAAGGGTATATACTCCGGTATTCCGACTATCTGGAATCTTCCGCCCGCGACCATTGAAGAAACTAAATGCTTTTTTCAGGGTGATGAGTATTGCGAGTACCATTTTACCTGGCAAAGAAAATTTTCTTTAAGAGAAGGCCTGTTGAGGCTTCTGGTGCCCTGGCGGGCCCTCAATTACACCATTGATGAATTGGAGCGGGATAAAGAACTGCTGAAAAAGAAATTTGACGAAATTCACCGGTTAAATATCCAATTAAAAGAAAAGATCGATCAACTCATCTGCATGCAGGAAACCAGCACTGCGGCGCTCTCGGTTCTCAACCTGGAGAAACTGCTGCAGGTAACGTTGCGGCTGCTCATCAACTCGGCCAAATTGGATCGGGCCGGGATTCTGCTCATGGACGAAAAAAGGGAGGTACTGGAACTTACCTATGCCGAGGGGATCGGCCCCGAACTGTTTGACCAGGTGAGAAATTATCAGATTCCCATCAGCAAAGTGGATAACGTCATTGCCCGGGTCGCCATGACCGGCATCCCGGTGGTGATTCAAGATGTGGCGCGCAGCAAACTCAATATGAACAACCGCTTGATCCAATTTTTCAAGCCCAAAGCCTTCATTCTGGTGCCCCTGACGGTAAGGGGCAAGGTGATCGGCGTGCTCCTGGCCGATCGCGTCCACGAGGATGCGATGATCAGCGATGGCGACCGGGAGTTTATTGTGAGTTTTGCCAACCAGATTGCCATTGCCCTGGAAAATGCCGTGCTCTACCGCAAGTTGGAAGTTTCAGAGCGGAAATACCGCGAGTTAGTGGAAAATGCCCACGAAGGTATCTGGATTATCGATGAAACCGGCGGGATCAAATTCGCCAACCGCCGGATGCGAGAGATTACCGGCCATGACACGCTGGAAAACCGAAAAATTTACAGCCTGCTGGATCAGGATAACCAGACGCGGTTACGGGACGTCATGGCCCAGAACCGCATGAACCGGGTGGCGCAGCAGGAACTGGATATCACCTGCAAGAACCAGGAACTGGCTTCGGTCATTATGAGTTCGGTGCCTTTATTTGAAGATGGCCATTTTGTTGGGGCTTTTGCCATGTTCAGTGATATCACCGCCTTGCGGGAAACGGAAAAGCGATTTCGGCAGATCTTTGAAGAAGCGGCCATCGGCATGTCTATGGGGGATCTGGACGGCCGCCTCTTAGATGTCAACCCGGCTTGGCTGAAAATGCTGGGATACAATAAGGACGAGGTGGTCCAGAAAGATTTCAAGGACTTCCTGCATCCGGAAGATGCCGCCCCAAGCGCCAAGCTGTTCAAAGAATTGGGCACGGGGATACGAGATTCCTACTCCCGGGAGAATCGTTACCTCCATAAGGATAACCGGGTGGTCTGGGGACAGGTAACCGTATCCCTGCTCCGGGGGGTCGGTGGCGCACCGCAGTTTGCCATCGGCATGACCGCGGATATTTCTGACCGGAAAAAGGCCGAGGGCGATATCCGCACCTATCAGGAGCAGCTCCAATCGTTGGCCTCGGAGTTGTCTCTGACCGAAGAGCGCGAACGGCGGCGCCTGGGCACGGACCTGCATGACCATATCGGCCAGGCCCTGGCCATCTCCAAGATCAAGCTGGGGGTGCTGCAAAAGTCCATCACCGCCGAGAAACAGGCCAAATCCTTGAGCGAGGTGCGGGAGCTGATTGATCAGATGATCCAGGACACCAGATCCTTGACCTTCGAATTGAGCCTCCCGGTACTTTACGAGCTTGGCTTTGAGGCGGCAGTCGAATGGTTCGCCCGGCACCTCCGGTCGCAGCACGGCCTCAACGTGGACGTCCAACAAGATATGCTTCCCATCCCCATGGATGATGAAATCAAAGTCCTGCTCTTCCGTTCGGTGCGGGAGTTGATGCTTAATATCGTCAAACATGCGCAAGCCCGCAATGCCCGGGTAACCATACGAAGAGAAAGCGACGACGTGAGCATCGCGGTAGAAGACGACGGGGTGGGGATTAAAGACCTCAGCCAAGACTCGAGGCTAAAAAGTAACGGCGGCTTTGGGCTCTTCAGTATTAGAGAGCGTTTGCGTTATCTGGGCGGCCAGGTGCAGGTGGAACCGGGCACTGGCCGGGGAACCCGGGTCACTCTCACAGTACCCCTCCAGCACGCCAAGAAGGCTCATGCGGGGACAGTGATATGATCAAGATCGTATTGGCGGACGACCACCAGATAGTGCGTCAAGGGCTCCGCAGTTTGCTGTCCGCGGAACCTGACCTTCAGGTTGTGGGTGAAGCGGACAATGGGCGGGAAGTGGTCAGGTTGGTCCAGGAACTTGCCCCCCAGGTGGTGATCATGGACATTTCCATGCCCGACCTCAATGGCATCGAGGCCACGCGCCAGATACTGAGCGAATCTACCGGGGTCAAAGTTATTGCCCTGTCGATGCATTCCGACGGCCTCTTTGTCTTGAATATGTTCAAGGCCGGGGCTTCGGGGTACCTGCTGAAAGATTGCGCCCTGGAGGAATTGGTCAAAGCGGTGCGCACAGTGATGAAACGCCAGGTCTATCTCAGCCCCGGCATTTCCGATGTTGTGATCAAAGACTTCGTCATCGGCTGGTCCTCGGCGGAGTCCTCTACGTCGGCCTTCTCGCTCCTGACGGCCAGGGAACGACAGGTGCTGCAGTTGATGGCTGAAGGCAAAAGCACCAACCAGATCGCCGATAGCCTGTTCGTCAGCGTCAAGACGGTGGAAGCCCATCGCAAACAACTGATGAATAAACTGGATATTCACAGCGTGGCCGAACTCACCAAGTATGCCATACGCCAAGGACTGACATCCCTGGAAGTTTGAGCCCGTCTTAAGCCCTGGGCCGGCGCCTCCTCCACTCGGTGTGCAATATTCAGGCTTTGCACCTCGCAAAATCAGGGAATCCCCGGCTGTAATTCACCCTGCATCAGGTGTAAGAGTATAATCAGAAAATACGCTGTATCCTGACTGGGGCGGATCGAGGCACTGGTGCCTCTTCGGCTTCGGCCGGGGAGCAACCTGCCAGTGAATGAGGATTGGGGGTATTGCCATGGGCCAAAGAAGAAATTCGTTTAACCGCATGAACCAACCTATTAGAATCATCCTGGCGGACGACCACCAGATTGTGCGGCAGGGGCTGCGCATCCTGCTGGAAGCCGAAACTGACATGGAGATAATCGCCGAAGCCGATAACGGGCGCAAGGTGTTGAAACTGGCCCAGGAATTACTTCCCGATATTATCATCATGGATCTGTCTATGCCCGAGCTGAACGGCATCGAGGCGACCCGCCAGATATTGTCCGGGGCTCCGGAGGTTAAGGTGATCGCCTTGTCGATGCATTCCGACAGCCTCTTTGTGCTCAACATGATCAAAGCCGGCGCCTTGGGTTATCTGCTGAAGGACTGCGCCCTGGAAGAACTGGTAAAAGCCATCCGCGCCGTGGTCGACCATAAAACCTACCTGAGTCCGGGGGTTTCGGACATCGTGATCAGGGATTTCGTCACTGGCTGGCAAACCACGACTTCCTCGGCGTTTTCCGTCCTGTCGCCTCGCGAACGGGAAGTGCTTCAGCTCATGGCCGAAGGCAGAACTACCAACCAAATCGCCGACGGCCTCTGTGTCAGCGTCAAGACCGTGGAAGCCCACCGCAAACAGGTCATGACCAAATTGGGGATTCACAGTGTCGCCGAACTCACCAAATACGCTATCCGCCAGGGATTGACCTCGCTAGAAGTTTAAGCCTGCCTGAGGATCGCAGACCAATACCGCCCGTCCGCTTGTAACTGCAAAAATAAGGTTTTCCGGCAACAAGAATTAGGGATTCCCTAAGTGCTTTTTAGGGAAATCCCTATAATTTTATGCACAACATAATTGTGCCGGCTGATCTTTTTGGCCTCACGGCCAAACCGTTGTCTGCGCCAGGCCATCTCATTGCGACCTGCCCAACCGATCTGCCTGAGAGACAGAATGACCATTAAGATTGTTTTGGCGGATAACCACCAGATAGTGCGCCAGGGTCTGGCCCAACTCCTGGTCGGTGAACCTGATATGCGAGTGGTGGGTGAGGCGGGAGATTACTCCACCACCATAAGGCTCATCCAAGAATTTTCCCCCCAGGTAGTGATCATGGATATTTCCATGCCCGACTTGAACGGCGTGGAAGCGACTCGCCGGATATTGTCTCAATATCCCCGGCTCAAAGTTATCGGCCTATCCATGCACTCTGACAGTCTCTTTGTCTTAAATATGCTCAACGCCGGGGCCTCGGGCTATCTGCTGAAAGATTGCGCCCTGGAGGAACTGGTGAAGGCCATCCGCACCGTGGTAAACCAGAAAATCTATCTCAGCTCTACCTTATCCAGCCTGCTGGTCACAGATCTGGCCAATAAACTCTCGTTTGATGATTCGTGTGGTTGACGGCGTGAGAACCCGGACCCGGGCCATGACTTGTTGTAAGCGTTTAGCTCTCAGCGGTTAGCTTTATGAATCATAACAATTGCTTGTATTATTCCAATCTGCGCTCAAAAAAGGTAATTTCCCTTCGTAGGGTGCGTCTTACGCACCAAGAATGACGCGTGAGACGCGCCCTACGGATTTTAGTCAATCAATTGTTATCGACCCGATGTGATAAGTCCATTTTTTGCTGATAGCTGACTGCTGACTGCTAAACGCTGATAGCTTACGACTTGATTTTCCTCCGGGAAGCGCCTGATCGGCACAGCGCTCCAGCAGGAAAAAAAGCTGTCCATCAAGCCAGCGCCTCGCCTCCCCCGATCTTCATTGCCGACCCCCAAAGGCAACTCATCCTTAAAACGAACTCCTGATCTTTCCCGGCTAGTGGCTTTTCCCCATCCAAAATCAGTACATCCTGCCGTAAATTTCAGTACTCTCCCTCAGTGTGCGGAAACTCAAGCATGTTATCTAGATGAGTAACAACCAGAGGAAGCTAGATAACCAAGAATCTCAAGGATTGGGGGACTGGTAGCGAACGCTATCATTACTGGCGTACCAGGGCCCGAACAGGAGAGCGTCATGAAACCAAACATCTCGGTTTGCCGCAAAGGTGATAATTTGTATCTCACCTTGGAGGGCGATTTTAATCATATTTCATCCCAGCAACTGCTCCAGGCGTTGAGAAAACTGGTGGGGACGTCGCTGAAATGCTTTGACGCCGATTCCCCGGTGGCTTTTTCCTTTAAAACCCATGGCAAGGTAGACCATAAGAAAACCAGATATGTTTAATCCCGGGGACCATGACCGGCTCGTTTGACCCAGTTACCTTAATCGCAGATCACCGGTTCTGAAGGGCTGGCGGGGGAGTCGCAGCCGTGGCCGTCCCGCACCGGCCACGCCCATGGCCACCACCGGAACGAAGCTCATACCAACGACCATTTCCTCACGGACACAACGAAAGATGAAAAATAGCTGGTGTTGGTGGGGCGGCCGTCCCTGGCCGCCTCTCGCTGGCGGGCACGGAGGCCCGCCCCACCGAGCTATTTTCGTATAAATCTGCGCTCAAAAAGGTAATTTCCCTTCGTAGGGTGCGTCTTACGCACCAAGAATGGCGCCTGAGACGCGTCCTACTGATTTAGTGCCTTGGAAAACCATTCTCCGAACCTGAAAATACTTTTCTGAGACCAACCTGGTATCAACCCGGCCGCGCCAGCGCCCGGGGCTGGGGCAACCGTGAGTCCGAGGCCCTGCGGCCAGCCTCAGTATCCCACCGGCAGCCGGTAGAGGATATCCGCCAACTCCTCGGCAGAGGCGATGGGCTCAGCCGTCTCGCCACGCAGCATCAAGCATTCCGACCACAAACCCGGCAAATCCCGGTTAGCCGGTTCCCAATCCACTTCTAACGGGAAAAGGGGATTTTCCCGGCTGGCCGTCTCCCAGGCTTCGAGGCTGGCGAACCGCTGGTCCCGAGCCATCGCCCGCCCGAAGGCGCTGTTGGCAATATCCTGATTGAAGCCGGTGCTCCAGAAGAACTCGAGGAGCGCCGGCACCGCCTCAGCCAGGTCCACCCCCTCCAGCATCTCCGGCCGGTAGCGCAGGCAGACCCGTTGACTGCCGTAGTGCCCCGGTTCTCCCCGGACGTTGGGCAGGTTGGTATGATAGAGGGTATCGGTGGGAGCACGCAAAGAACTGTTCCGGAAAAACATCTTCATTTCCTCGAAACCTTCCCGAAAGAAGGTTAAAACATAGATAACGTAAGGGAAGGCCAATAGGTAAGGGTGGTAATCGTCCTCGCCTTTTTTGCCGCGGCTGACCCTGAGGGTGCGGCATTGGGGGGGATGCTCCACCACCAGATAGAGCAGGTCTTTTTTCCGGCAGAGCCAGCGGGTGCCTGGGGGCAACACCGGCAGTGGGGACGGCATGACCCGGGCCACGAAGCGCAACACCGCCTCCAGCGGCGCCCGGCGAGCCACCCGTAACTGCCCGTCGCCCTCCTCCTCCTGGAGGATCATTTCAGACCCGGCAATGATGATCTTGTCCCGGATGGCAGGGATTCCTTCTTCTTTTTCCCCCCTTTGAAAAAGGGGGGTAGGGTGGATTTATTCTGCTTCCCCCCCACCGGCCCAGGACCAGACCCGATCCGGCACAAAGCGCCGGGAGGAGCACTGGTTCAGCGCCAGGCGCTCCATATGGCGCAGGACCTCGGTCTGGTGGGGAGGCAGGAAGTCGTCGATCACCTGGCGGAAGTCCTCGGGGAGCGCCTGGTCCCGGCCCGCCAGACGCGCCACGCGGTAGGCCCGGAAGACCAGCTCCTCGATGTCCGCACCGGTGATCACCTCCGGGTGCCGCGCCTCCAGGTAACGGGTGATGTCGGCAAAATCCGCACAGTCGCAGGCAATGTGGCTGCGCCTGGCCACCACCTGGAAAATGTGACACTTTTCGGTGAAATCCGGCATGAAGAAGGGGATCCGTTCGCTGGACCGGCCCGAGCGCAGGTCCGCCTGGTCCAGCCGGTCCGGGCGGTTGGTAATCCTGATCCACAGGACCTTGCCCCGGATGGCCGGGTCGCCGGTGAACTCAAAGCGCATCTGCCGCAGGCGGTTGCTCACCCCGGTGTCGCCGGAGTACTCGTCGCGGCCATGCTCACTCTGATCGGCCTCGTCTTCCACCACCACCAAGGGCGTCAGACTCCGGAGGCTTTGCAGAGCCTTGAAAAAATTGCGTTCGCTTTCCCCCACCCACTTGGTGCGGGGGTTAAGCAGCTTGACGAAGTTGAAGCCGATGTCCCGGGCCAGGGCTTCCGCCAGGGCGGTCTTGCCCACGCCCGGCGGCCCCATCATGGTGATGCCCCGGGGCACCAGTTTGTCGTCCCCGGCGTGAATGGCCTGAACAATCTGGGAGAAATAATCCTTGATGGGTTCCAACCCGCCGATTTCCTCCAGGCCGAACCGGGGTTCGATGACTTCGATGAGCCCCACCAGCTCCTGGCGCAGCAGATCCTTCTTCTTCTTGCGCACCATCTCCATGGTGAGAGGGGCGCGCCGGGACTGCTGCAGGAGGGAGCGCACCACCTGGAGGCTCAGGCCGGCGGCCAGATTGGCCAACCCCTGGGAAGAAAGCTCCAGCTGGCAGGCGCCGGAGGCGAGCAAGTGTTCGATAAAGTGGAGCCGGGCGGCCTGATCCGGCGGCGGCACTTCGATGATTTGGGCCCCATGGCGGCTCAAGAGCAGGTTGGGGTTCAACTCCGCCAGGTTGCCGGTGGTCAGGATTATCACGTGGCCGGCCTCCACTAACTCCCGCTGCCGGGCCCAGCGCAGCAGGGTAACCAGAGCCGCCCGGTCCGGCTCTCCCATGGACCCCAGGTCCACCGCCGGCACAATGGTTTCGGCGTACTCCAGGACCAGGGCCAGGGGTTGGGACAGGCAGGCCTGCCGGCAAGGGGCGGTCATGACCCGCTCCGCCAGTTGCAGGACTTCCCGGGGGCTTTGGGGCAGAGGTTTAGCCTGGGGCTGCTGCCCCAAGGCCCGCAAGGCCCGGGCCCGGACCCGGGAGACGTCCTCTCCGTCTTCTTCCCCCGGTGCCAGCCCCTGGGTCGGTGGCTCCAGGGCTTGCCGGAAGGCGTTTTCCCCGGCGGCATCCCCGAACTCCAGCCCCAGGCCGAGATTGTAGAAGACCACTTGGCGGGACTGGGCCAACCAATGGCCCAGAAAATGGCGGAACGGCAGGTAATCGCCATTCACCCGGGTGTAATCGAAGACCTGCCCATGCAGGATAAAGAGGGCTGATTCACCCCCTTTGAAGTGCTCCGCCAATTCCTGGGCCCATTCGGGTAGCTCTTGCCAGGAAGCCATAAATGGTCCTCTCCGGTTGAAGGGCATGGGGAAGGGGAGAGGCCCGGGATAGGAAAACCTTACCCGGGCTGTCTCCCCTCACCTTATTTCGGTTCGTCGTTGCGTCGTCAGCGCTAATGGGCGCCAGTCCGGATGTTTACGGGGTGTCAGCCCGGGCGCCCGTTACAGCAACGGTTGGATCAACTTCATGAAGACTTCTTTTTTCCGGGTGCCCTCGATCCTCTGAGCCACGTTGCCTTCCTTGTCGATGATCACCGTGGTCGGCACCACGGCGATGCTCCCATAGGCATCGCTCACCTTGTCATTGCCGATGAGCACCGGGTATTCCAGGCCCAACTGCTTCACCAGGAAGCGGATTTGCGTCGGGTTGGAACTGAGGGCAATACCCAAGGTCTGAAGGCCTTTGCCCTTGAGCTCGGTATTGATTTTGTTCAGGTCCGGCATCTCATCCCGACACGGACCGCAGAAGAAAGTAAAAAAGTTGATCACGACCACCTTACCCTTGAACTGGCTCAGGGAGTATTCCTTGCCCTGCAGCACATCTTTCAGGGAAAAGTTCGGGGCGGGTTTGCCGGCCCCCCAGCTTGGTAACGCCAGGGCCAGAACACAGACGGTCACTATCAGCATCCGAGCCATGGTCCAGGAAAGGCGATATGACTTATGGGTCATTACCACACTCCTTGCTCCGAGGATATGTCTCTTATTTTGGTCATAAATATATCAAAAAGGCCCTAAGCCTGCAATTTAATTACCGGCGGGGGCGGGCCAAAGGGCGGGGGACCAGCCAGGGGGGGAGTTGGCCCCGGGCCCGGGGGCTGTGGGGCAGGGCCACCACCAGGGGCAGGATGGACTGTTGTTTGAACCAGGGGTCCAGATCGTGGAAATTCTGGGGAGCTTTGAGGCACAGGAGGGCCTTGCCGTCTTCCACCATCCAGCGCAGGTTTTCCGGCGGGGTCAGGGCCGCGGCTTCTCCGGGGCAGACGGCCAGGGCGGCGCAACGGTAGAGGTAACTCCAGAAACTGCCGAACGGAGTCGCCGCCAGGATCTCCTGCCAGTGATCGGACCGATGTCCCGGGGGCAGGCAGACCCGGGTCACTTTGAACTCCCGGGCGCCTGCCACGGACCAGGAGTTGCGCACCCCGAGGCTTTGATCGCCGAATATCTGGTCCCCGGCAGCCCCCACCAGGGCCACCGCGCCCCAATCTCCAGCCACAAAGCGATGATAGCCGCCCTGCCTGAGGGTTTCCAGGGCTTTCTGGTAGAACCCCAGGGCCGATTCCGGGATGGCCGGGGGCAGCCGCCAGAGGAGCCGCCGGGGGTCCCATTGGCGATGCTCTCGGAGAAAGGCGGCATAGGTATCCGAAGTCAGCCCCAGCACCAGGGGCTCGCGCCACTCCCGGGCCAGCGCCGCGGCCTCGGCGTAATCCCGGGCCTCCAGCCAGACGCGGCCCCGCCCCGGCAGCCCGGGCCGGGGGGGGCTTTGGACCAGGCGCTGCGAGGGCGGCAGCGGGTACACCGGGGGACCGGGAGGGGTTCCCGGGGCTGGCGGGGACATCCGGAGGGTCTCCTCAAAGGCCTCCACCACCTCCCGGGCGGCGGTTAGGACCCGGGGACGCTCCATGGGGGCGGCCGTGGCCACGGCTTGACAGAGCCCGATCACCTGGGCCAGGGAGGCGGGAGCAAAGAGATCGCTCTTAAGCTGGACCGCCTCTATCCCCAACTGACACAGGCCGGAAAGGGTCTCCAGGGTGGCCATCAGCGTCCCGGCGTTTTCCGGCCGGGCCAGGCAGCAGGCTTCACAGCTCACCCCCAGATACTCTTCCATGAGGCACAGGCCGGCATAACCCGGGCAAAAGGTCGCCAGGGTAACGGCCAGGGGCATAGCGGTTTGGCGCCGCATCAAGGCCAGGTCCTTCAGGCTGATGGGTCCCGCCACCACCACCCGGGAAAATCCCAGGGTGGCCGCCAGCCGGACTCCCGGAGAGTTGTGGATCCCGAAGTTGCCGGCGGCCTGGAGGGGGAGGTTGGGACAACGGCGCTGCGCCTCCCGGACGCAGCCCAGGTCTCGAAGCTGCAAGCCATCGGGGTCGAGCCGGGCCACGGCCGCGAGCATATCCGGCACCCCGGCAAGCTCTCGCTCCCGCACCAGCCAATCCCAGGTGAGATAAAATTTGACTTTTTGCTCCCGGGCCGCGTCCCGCCAGTCCGCAAGTTCGGAGAACACCTGGGAATCCGGGTTCCGGGGCAAATAGGCCGCCACCCCTCCCACTCCCTTATCCAGGGCGATGGCCAGAGATTCCCGGTTTTGGATGGACACCACCAATTCCATTATTTTCATTAATTTCATAAACGTTGCGTTTCCCACTTCAGAGGTGGCCCCCAGCCCCGGGAGGGGAGCCGAAAGGCCAGGAACAGTCATTCATGGGCCTTTGGCCCACCTGTAAAGCATGTAACTTTGGTAGGGCGGGCGTCCGTGCCCGCCGCTTTTGGTGGCACAGGCTTCCAGCCTGTGCACCGCACCGGCAAGATGCCGGTGCCACCAAGAACTTTTCAGCCCAGAGCCACGGTTAATACGCCTTCTGCCGTCAAAGGTAACGGAGGCAATCCTCCCCTAAAATAAGGGGAAACCAGAAATTCATAAACTAAAAAACGTCTCTGCTTGACATCTCCCGGTAGTTATCCATATTGTTACTAATCACCTCAAGGAGATGACTTTATGAAAGTCTTGGGCATCTTTGGCAGTCCCCGGCGGCAGGGAAACTCTGACACCCTCATGAAGGCATTCCTCCAGGGGGCGGCGGAGACCGGGGCGCTGGTGGAAGAAATATTTCTGCGCGACCTGAAAATTTCCCCCTGCCTGGAAATATATCATTGTTTCAAGGATGGCACCTGCCCTATTAAGGATGAAATGCGGGGGCTGTATGACAAACTGGTGGAGGCCGACGTGGTAGCCTTGGGGTCGCCGGTGTTCTTTTACAGTGTGTCGGCCCAGGCCAAGGCCATGATCGACCGGACCCAGGCCCTGTGGGCCCGGCGCTACGTGCTCAAGGACGATTTCCCCGGCGGCAACCGCCAGGGAGTGCTGTTGTGCACCGGCGCCACCAAGGGGCGGCTGCTGTTCGTGGGCTCCCGCCTGGTGGCCAAGTATTTCTTCGACGCCATCAATGTCAGGTATGCCGCCGAGGTCCTGGTTCGGGGCGTGGATGAAAAAGGGGCCATCGATGACCGGCCGGAGGTCCTGGACCAGGCCCGGGACCTGGGCCGCCGCCTGGCCCAGGGTGAGGTGCTGGGCCCCATTAAGATGGACCCCCTGGCGGTCTAGCCCGGAACGGGGGCCGGGCAGGAATCCTGCGCCCCTAGCCCCGAATTGACTATTTTGAGA
This sequence comes from Pseudomonadota bacterium, assembly GCA_018897875.1. Classification (GTDB taxonomy): domain Bacteria; phylum Desulfobacterota; class Desulfobaccia; order Desulfobaccales; family 0-14-0-80-60-11; genus 0-14-0-80-60-11. The sequence continues at coordinate 23,589 of JAHIKF010000246.1, forward strand.
CCGCTGCGGAAGTCCCCTCGCCTGTCATTCTGAGGAAGCGGAGCCACCGAAGAATCGCGTGGATACGAGAAAATACTAAAAGTCATTTCAAAACCGATTTTCGGCGTCATTTTGAATCAACCGAGGGAGCTTTAGGTTGGGAAAGAATCACCCCCCTTTTCTAAAGGGGAGCAGGGGGGATTAAATAAGCGCTTGATAATCCCCCTAAATCCCCCTTTAGGAAAGGGGGACTTGAAACCCTCATTCCCAACCTTTGATTGGTTGAGAGAACATAATTGCAGCCTAAGACAAGTTTTGCAATAGGTTCTATATCCTGCGCGGCGCTCAGGATGTCAAAATGATTATTCTCAGAAGTCTCATCTCGGGATGTCATGACTATTCCCATCGCCGATAATTACTGCTTTGTCTGCGGCCAGGACAACCCCCGGGGGTTGAAGATCTCCGTTTCCTACCGGGAAGCTGAGATGGCGGCCGAAACCGAGATTTCACTGCCCCGGGAGTTCCAGGGCTGGGCCGACGTCATCCACGGCGGCATCCTGGCCACCCTGCTGGATGAGATGATGGCCCACGCGGTGTGGCATTTTGCCGGCCCCGGCCTCACCGTGTCCCTGGAGGTGCGCTTTCATGCGCCCCTCAAACCCGATGAACCAATCCTGGTGCGGGGCGTGCTGCACACCAAAACCGGCACCCGCCGCCTGGCCGAAGGCGAGATCATCCGCCCGGCCGACGGGGTCCGCATCGCCTCGGGCAAGAGCCGCTTTGTCCTGCTCAATGAAAAAGAGCCTTAAATCCGGCTCCCGGGGTGCGCCATGCTCCACGTAACCATCCTCATGGTGGGTAAGACCCGGGAAGCCTTCATCCAGGAGGGCCAGGCCTTTTATCAGAAGCGCCTGCAACCCTTCCTGCACCTGACCCTGAAAAGCGTCCGGGAAGAGAAAGAGGCCGCCGGCCTGACTGCGGCAGCCGTCAAGCTGCGGGAAGGCCAGCGTCTTAAGGCTCAGATTCCGCCCCGGGCCTTTGTTGCCGCCCTCACCCCCCAAGGCCGGGAATTTTCCTCGGAAGAATTCGCCGCCTGGCTCACCCAACGGGAACTGGAAGCCCGCCCCCTCGCCTTCCTCATCGGCGGCCATCTGGGGCTGGACCCGGCGACCCTGGCCGCCGCCTCCGAGCGCCTGGCCCTGGCTCGCCTCACCCTGACCCATGAACTGAGCCGCCTCGTCCTCCTGGAGCAGCTCTATCGGGCCATGACCATCAAGTGCGGCCACCCGTACCATGTGTAGTGGCACCGGCGTCCCGCCGGTGCGGCCGGAGGCCGAAGCCTCGGGCTGACAAAATATTCCTCCTGGGAGCCCCTTTCGGTCTGATAGCCTCAGACCAAACTGCGATCATACAGGTAATTTATCTTCTTGTAGGGGCGGACCCATGTGTCCGCCCTCAGGTTGGGCGCGCACGCGGGTGCGCTCCTACAGACCGTGAGCTTTTCTTACTTCTATGCGCGCAACCTAGTATCAGACCAGCGAACCAACCCCCGCCAGCCCCGAAATTCAGCCACTCCCGGCCCTTACCCTTGTATCCCGGCGCATCCTGGGATATGTAATTAAGAAGACTTTATCGGCTGCGATAAAGTTGGAGAGGGCTGGCCCGGCGGCGGGCTCCCTTTCATCCCTCGAACCCTATCCAGGTGGAGGCGCTTATGGGATCGGCCTGGCACATCGTCGCCTTTCCGGTAATCCTGCCGTGGCGGGAAGAATTCTGGACCTTACCGCTGTACTTCCCTGATTTGAAGGTGGGAGTTATCCCGGGGTGGCCTGAACAACTGCCTTACCAGGGGATGCCGTTACCCTCGGAAGCCGAGGTCCACCCCCGGGAGTTGCAGCATTTTAACCCCGGAGACCTGCGCCAGTGGCAGGCCTTCGCAGATTATCGCCGGGACCAGGAGGAGGCAGGCGATAATCTGCTCCAGGCCATTCGCGGCTATGGGCAAGCCGCGGCCCCGGAGCCGCAATCACCCTCGCCCAGTGCCTGGTCCCTGGCCTGGCAACTGGAAAAAATGCAGGCCGACCAGGAAGCCCAACTCCTGCGGGTGGACCAGGGGCAAGACTGGCTGCAGGATATTCTCAAGCCGGAACCCTGGGAGGATCGGGCCTCCTACGGACCCGTCTCCGGGGTCGCCGAAACGGTGGACCCCGAGCTGGCCAAACTGCGCTACCGCCTGTGGCGCCGGGTGATGGCCCCCGAGACGCCGGATCAGTCGGTCCCCCTGCTCCTGGGCCGCGCCTCCCGGCCCCTGTTCCTCACCTTGAAAGGCTGGCCGGATTGGACTGCCCTCCGGAAGGTGCAGCTTGCCTTACCCGGCTGCCGGAATGGGGCCGAGTGGTTGCAGGTTGCGGGCCAGGCTGGCCGGCCGCCTTGGCAGGAGAAGTTTGTGGATCTCCTGGGGGCCCTGCTCACGGCCGCGGCCGATAACCAGGAGCTTGAAGCGGCCTCCCGAGAACTTCAGGAATTTGTGGAGCATGACATCGTGGCCGGCTGGCCCTTGCCCGAGATACGCTATGGGGACCTGGAGGTCTGGGGCCCGGATACCGCGCCGGAAGCCAACGGTCCGGTCCTGTGCTGGGGAAGCGCCGGTGCGGGTACCCTGCCGGGATAATCGGTAATACCGAGTTGTATGCAAAGGGCTATTTGGGGGAGCCGCAGGCTTTACCGTGAAAAACCAAATCCCCCTAAATCCACCTTTATTTAAAGGGGGACTTTAAAACCCCCCTTTGAAAAAGGGGGCAGGGGGGATTTTCATCCGCTTACGGGTGACCGATATCGGTCATGAACCTTTAGCCTGCGTCTGCACAGTCGAGACGCCTGTGCCCCCTGTTTTGATTGCGATTTGGCAAAAGCGCCGCCAGGGCGAACCGCAGCCGCGCCGCACTCGAGGGCGGCAACGGCAGGTCCGGGCGTGATGGGCGGGGGTTATTCTTCTTCGGGTTCCGGCAGGGCTTTCAAGGGGGTGGTGGGCACGATTTTCGCGGCGGCGATCTCCCGCAGGGCCATGACGATTTCTTTGTTGTCCCCTTTGACCAAAACCGGCGCCCCGCGATAGATCTGGCGCACCCGCTTGGCCGCCAGGTGGATCAGGCCGAAGCGCGTCGGAACTTGTTCTAGGCAGTCCTCAATAGTAACCCGGGCCATAAGTGAGCTCCCCTATTTCCTCAGTTCGTGAAGGTTGATAGACAAACAGATTTTATCGAATTATTTAGTTTACCTTTTTTAGGGATACATGTCAAAAATCAGGCTAAAAACCGCCAGCCCCGGTTATGAGCCTCCGCCTCTGAGCTCGTTAAGTTAGTGTGACGCTTCATAATTAACCCTACAACGACATATAAGCTGTACTAAAAGATAGTCTGTGGTAACCTGCCCTTATGGGAATCTTGATGATAAGGGGGGCAGGGTATGGTTCCAAATGCGCGGTTGAATTGTGAAGTATTCACCATTCCCAAGTTTACGGTGGAAAAGCGTGATGTCCAATCATTTCTTGATGAACTCAGGGGTTTTCACGCCGAATTCCGCCATTGTTTTGGCCGCAGTGAACCGCGGGACAATTTTTTTCGCTATATGGTTGGCCAGTTGAGCGAATTGGAGCGGAAGTCCATTGAACCCATGGCCATGCAAGTCGAGGGTGGCAATGTCCGGGCCATGCAACGGTTTATAACTGACGTAGTTTGGAATGAAGCTCAGATGCTGCGAACCTATCATACCCTGGTCCAGGAGGACTTGGGCGATCCCCAGGGGGTCTTGATCTTCGATGAGACCGGTTTCCCCAAAAAAGGGCCGGAATCGGCGGGGGTAGCCAGGCAATATTGCGGCGCCTTGGGGAAAGTGGACAACTGCCAGGTGGGCGTCTTTATGGCTTATGCTTCTCCCCAGGGATATGCCCTCTTGGACAAGCGTTTGTTTATCCCCGAAGCGTGGTTTACCGAAGCATACCAGCCCCGAAGAAGCAAATGTGACTTCCCGACCGAAGTGGCCTTTAAAACCAAACCCCAGTTAGCGGGTGAGATGTTGCAAGCAGTGCATCAGGAAGACATCCTTCCCTTCAAGTATGTCGCTGCCGATGCAATTTACGGCAACAGTCAAGAACTTTTAGATGCAGTAGAGCAGTGTGTGGGCGTCATCTACTTCGTCTCGGTGCCCAGTACGACTCGCTGTTGGTTACAACCGCCTCAGCTAAACGAAAGAACCGTGAAGTACCGGGGCAATACCCGATTCCAGCGTCTAGTTCCAAAGACCGAAAAGCAACCCATTACCATTGACCAACTGGCCAAAAGTCTAAACAACTTTTATTGGTACAAATGCAAGGTATCGGAAGGAGTCAAGGGCCCCATAACCTATGAGTTCACGAAAAGGCAGGTCACTTTGTCTAAAAAAGGACTGCCAGACCGGACCGTATGGCTCATCATTAAACGCACCATCTCTGAAAATCCGGTGTATTCCTTCTATATCAGCAATGCCCCAGTAAGCACCAGATTGGCCACCTTCGTCTGGCTTTCCGGGATGCGGTGGCCGATTGAACAATGCTTCGAAGAGACCAAGTCTGAGCTGGGGCTGGATCATTACGAAGTAAGAAAATATGCCGCCTGGAATCACCATGTGTTGACCTGTATGTTAGCCCATTTCTTCCTCTGGCATTTGAAAATTAAGCTGGGGGAAAAAAGCACCACATATTACACTATCGCAGCTTAGAACTTTAATGGAGGCGGTGCTCCCGCTGAAAGAATATGATCTCGACTCCCTGATTTCCTTGGTTCAGGGGGTCCAAATGAGAAATTATCGCTCTTACCTCTCACATCGACATAGAAAAATGTCATATATGTCGTTGTA
>JAHIKF010000247.1 GCA_018897875.1 Pseudomonadota bacterium
CACCTGCCCCGTTATCTGGCGGAATTTTGTTACCGCTTTAATCGACGCTTCTGGGAACCCCAAATGTTTAACCGGATGATCACTGCGTGTCTTAATGCTCAAACCGTTACCTTTTCGGAGCTAAGGCAATAAGCGTATAATGTGATTGTCGTGTCCAATTTTATTGACAGGGCTTCAAAGCTTAAGACGGGACCCGTATCCATCGGATAGAGAAGTAAACGGCCAGCCCCAACCGCTGGTGATCAGCCACAGAACCCCTGCTGCCAACCTCATTTTCTTCCCCCCACTCTTGTGATAGGTTTATATATATAAATAGGAGAATCGACCCGATGTTGGAGACGCGCTGCGTACCCCAATTAGGCCGCACGGTGACCCGGCTGGGGCTGGGCGCCTTGCCCATGGGTCCCCTGCAGCGGACCCTGTCCGTGGAGGAAGGCGCCCGGGTAGTCCGCGCCGCGGTGGAAGGCGGCATCACCTTTATCGATACCGCCACCCTCTATGGCACCTACGAGCCCATTGCCCGGGGGCTCAAGGACTGGCGAGGGCCCGTTACCCTGGCTACAAAAACCCATGCCAAGGCTGATCGGGCCCTGGCCGAGAAACACATCGAGACCGCCCTGAAAGAACTGGGCCGGGAAACCATCGACATCATGCTGTGCCATTGCGCCCGCCAACGCTTCATTGAGGCCGAGTGGGGCCCCACCCTGGAGGCCATCCTGGCCGCCCGAGAAAAAGGGCCCGCATGGTGGGCATGAGCACGCATACGGTAGCGGGGGTGTTGGATGCGGCGCGGCATCCGGAGATGGACGTGATTCATCCCCTCATCAACCTGAAGGGTATGGGGATTATCGATGGCGGGGTGGAGGAGATGCTGGCGGCCATCCGGGAGGCCCACGGGGCCGGCATGTTGGTTTACGGCATGAAAGCTCTGGCCGGGGGCAATTTTGTGCCCAACCGAGAGGAGGCCTTGCGCTTTATTTTCGATACCCCGGAGATCGATGCCGTAGTAGTGGGGATGGTAACGCCCCTGGAAGTGGAGTGGAACCTGCGGTTCGCCGCGGGCCGGCCGATCCCGGCTGACCTGGCCCGGGACACGGAGCTGTCCAGCAAGCGCCTGAGTATCGTGGCGCTGGCCTGCGATGGCTGCGGGGAATGCGTCGAGCACTGTGAAAACGACGCCCTGTCAGTCGTGGAGGACAAGGCGACCGTCGATCACGAGCGCTGCATCCTGTGCGGCTACTGCGCCCCCCACTGCCAGAGGCTGGCAATCCGCATGGTCTAAGCGGGTTTAGGTACGAGCCGCCTGACCATGGGGGTCGGTTGCCCAACCCGGACTGCGGCCTGATACGGGCTGAGGCGCCGTCTGCCCCGAAACTGCGGGCCAGCCCCAACTCCCGTCCCCTCCGCAGCCATGCCGCCGATTTCCCTGCAGCCAGAATTTTGCTGATCGAACCATTGCCCCTTAACTTTTGCCCGGGCCGCAAGTCAAATTCAGTGACAAACTATTGAGGAGTTTCACATGATCAAAGAACTGTTGCGGGTCTTGCTGGTAGGCGCCGTCATGGTGTCAAGCCTGGCATGTGCGGCCAAACGCCCCGTTCTCTATCCCAATGCGCAACTCGAGGCGGTGGGCACCGCGGCGGCCCAGCAGGATATCGATGACTGCCTCCAGAAAGCCGCCGCGGCAGGATATACCTCCAACTCAGGGGGCAACGTCGCGGGGTCTACTGCCGTGGGAGCCGCAGCCGGAGCCGCTGTGGGCGCGGCCATGGGCGCGGTTGCCGGTCGGGCCGGAACGGGCGCGGCCATGGGCGCGGCCGGGGGCGGCACCGGTGGCCTTATCCGGTCCATCTTCGGTTCCCGGAACCTGGACCCGGTGCAGCGGCGGTTTGTAGACCAATGCCTCAAAGAGAAAGGCTACGAGGTCATCAACTGGCAATAGGGGGCACGTCGGCCTCGGCTCGACTCCCGGGGTAATCCCCGCTTAAAGGCCCGGAATGCGGGTTTTAGCGCCTGCCACGCCGTGCCCCGACGTTGGACAAGTAATGGCTTTCTCCCGCAGCGTTTAAGTATAGACTTGGCTCATTTCCGTCTTGATTCCGGTTAACCGCGACTCGCCGCAGTTGATATTTCCCAGCCGATGATTATTATTGATAAAACTCCCCGAGGGGCCGGGGGGATCAACGGCCCAATCCAACTCGGTGATAATTTGGCGGGGTCACCGATTCTCACCCAAAGGAACTGCCATCCATGGATGCCTCCACCGGAAAGACTGCCCCGGCCCCTGAGTCCGAATCCCAGGATCAGTCCGACAAGCAGAAGGCGCCGGGCGGCCAGTGGTGGCGACCGGTGCTCCTGCTGGCCCTGCTCATCGCTATCCTGGTACTGGCGAGGTTCTTGGGCCTCGCAGACCGGCTGGGGGACTTGCGGGACTGGATCAAGAGCCTGGGGGCCCAGGGCGCCCTGGTATTCATCCTGATTTACGTGGTGGCGGTGGTGGCGGCCGTCCCGGCGGCGCCCATCTCGGTGGCCGCGGCTGCCCTGTTCGGCTCGGTGTGGGGGGTCATCGTGATTAATATCGGAGCCACCCTGGGGGCCGGCCTGGCGTTCCTCGTGGGCCGCTATTTCGCCCGGCAGGCGGTAGTCAACTGGCTGGGCCGGATTGAAAAATTCCGCCGCCTCGATGGACTCACCGAAGAGCACGGCGCCATTATCGTCGCCCTGACCCGCCTGGTGCCGATTTTCCCCTTTAACCTCCTGAACTACGGTTTCGGGCTCACCCGGGTGCCTTTCTGGACCTATATCTTCTGGACCTGGCTCTGCATTATCCCGGGCACGGTCCTCTACGTGGTGGGCGCCGACGCGGTGCTGCAAGGCGCGGCCCAGGGGAAAGTTCCCTGGACCCTGGTCCTGGCCTTTGGGGCGGCGCTAATCTTTTTGACCATCCTGGTGCGTTTTGCCAAGCGCCGTCTCCAGGCCCGGGAGCAAGAAGGCGGGACCGGCCCTGATTCTCACCCTGGAGGACCATCAGCATGAGCGGCCCGCCGGAAATCACCCCCCGGGATCAATTCAACGAGACCCTGCTGGCCAACGTCCGCCCGCCGGACTGGGTCAATCCCGCCCCCGCCCCCCGCTACAACCTGGTGGTGATCGGCGGCGGCACCGCGGGGCTGGTGAGTGCGGCCGGGGCCGCGGGTCTGGGGGCCAAAGTGGCCCTGGTGGAGCGCCGACTGCTGGGGGGAGACTGCCTCAACTTCGGCTGCGTGCCCTCTAAGGCTATCATCCGCTCCTCCCGGCTGGCGGCGGACTTTCGGGATGCGGCCCGTTTCGGCTTTAAGGCGCCGCTTTCGACTGAAGTGGATTTCTCGGCGGTCATGGAGCGCATGCGGGCGCTGCGGGCCGCCATCAGCCGCCACGATGCGGCCCAGCGCTTTCGGGACCTGGGGGTGGACGTCTTCCTGGGCGAGGCGCGGTTTTCCAGCCCTCGGACCGTTGAAGTGGCCGGCCAGACCCTCAACTTCAGTAAGGCGGTCATCGCCACGGGCGCCCGGGCCGTGGACCCGCCGGTGCCGGGGTTGCCTGAGGCCGGTTATCTCACCAACGAAACAGTTTTTTCTCTCTACGAACGGCCCCGGCGTCTGCTGATCATGGGAGGCGGGCCACTGGGCTGCGAGTTCGCCCAGGCCTTTCAGCGCCTGGGTTGCCGGGTCACCCTGCTCCACAAATACGACCGCCTCATGAACCGGGAGGATGCCGACGCCGCCCAACTGGTGCAGCAGGTTTTTGTCAGGGAGGGGATTCACCTTATCCTGGCGGCGACACCTACCCAGGTTCTCAAGACCGAAGGGGGCAAGCTGGTCCGTTACGAGTGCGCCGGGCAGCCGGGCGAAATCGAGGTGGACGAGATCCTGGCCGGGGCCGGCCGGGCCCCCAACGTGGAGAATTTGGGCCTGGATAAAGCCGGTGTCAGGTACGATAAGCGGGAGGGGGTGGTGGTCAATGATCGGCTCCAAACCACCAACCGCCGCATCTACGCCGCCGGCGACGTATGCCTGAAGTACAAGTTCACCCACCTGGCCGACGCCAGCGCCCGGATTGTCATCCAGAACGCCCTGTTTTGCGGCCGCAAAAAGCTGAGCGCCCTGACCATCCCCTGGTGTACCTTCACCGACCCCGAGGTGGCCCACGTGGGGATCAATGAAGCCGAGGCCGAAAAACAGGGCATCCCGATACAGACCTTTATCAAACCGTTAAGCGAAGTGGACCGGGCCATTGTGGACGGCGAAACCGAGGGGATGGTGAAAATCCACCTCAAGCAGGGCAGCGATAAAATTCTCGGGGCCACCATCGTGGCCCGGCACGCCGGGGAGATGATCAGCGAGATCACCCTGGCCATGGTGGGCAAGATCGGCCTGGGCGCCCTGGCCGCGGTCATCCACCCGTATCCCACCCAGGCCGAGGCCATCCGCCAGACCGGCGACCTCTATAACCGCACCCGACTGACGCCCTTCGTCAAAAACCTCTTCACCCGATTCCTGGCCTGGCGCCGCTGAAGCAGGGAGACCGGAAAATTCCCCGACAGAGACCCCACATCGTTATACAGTTCATATCATCAACTATATGAATTAATTTATTGGGCTATGCACTTCACTCCCGTAGGTACCATATATTGTGTTTGAATAAAGCGATTTAAGGCTGATTCATCCCCACCCTTCAAAGGGGAATGAAGGGATAAGTTTTTCACAATATATTGATAATTCACACAAATCATAA
>JAHIKF010000248.1 GCA_018897875.1 Pseudomonadota bacterium
ACGCCGCCGGATTTATTTTCATAGTAGCAACCCCGCCTCTTGATGGAGGCGGGCTTTTTTTTATGCATTCCCCGATGAATAATCTGCTATATAGGAATCTGAGAGGCAGTTTATGAAACTTACTATTGAATCTGAAAAGGAAGAAGACGGTCGCTGGCTGGCGGAGGTGCTGGAGCTTCCCGGGGTGATGGTGTATGGCCAGACCAAGCAGGAGGCCCTGGCCAAGGCCCAGGCCCTGGCCCTGAGGGTCCTAGCCGAGCGCCTGGAACACGGGGAGATGCTGGCCGAACCCATCAATATTCTCTTTGCCGCGGCATGAGTAGCTGGCAAGCAACCAAAGCCAAAAGGCTCTTGGCGGTTTTAAAGCGATTGGGATGGGAAGAGAAAAGGCGTTCCGGCTCCCACCGCACCCTGGTTCGCCCCGGCTGGCCGGATGTGGTCTTTGCATTCCACGATAACGAAGAAATTGGCCCCAGAATGTTAGCCCGCATCGCCAAAGTTACCGGTCTCAAACCTGAAGACCTATAACCCCGATCCCATCCCGCACTCGCTCGTTAAGCCCTTAGTGGCGCAGGCGTCCCCGCCTGCGGACCGATGATCCTCAGCGGGTTCACCGGCTGGAAGCCTGTGCCACTGAGGGGAAAGTAGGACGCCGCCGGTGCACAGGTTGAAAACCTGTGCCACCATTAATTTCATTGCAGCAGGCCCGCTTCTTGACAGAGGCGGGTTTTTTTGCATTTTCCCATGAATAATTTGGTATATAGAAATCAGGGATGGAGGCGAATATGCCGATTCAATACATCACAGATGCCAGGGGAGAGAAAGTGGCGGTAGTCGTGCCACTGAAGGAATGGGAAGCTTTGCAGGAGAAGCTGGATAAACTGACTCCGGCAGAAGCCGCGGCTTCCGATGACGCCTGGCAGGATTATCTTGCCGGCAAGACCAAGCCATTGGCGCAAGTCATCAAAGAGCAGTTGCATGACCGGGAGGACTAAGGCGGTCTGGCGGGTAGAAATTCATGACCGCTTCGAGAAGAAGCTGGCCAGATTGGCCCGGCCGGAACGGGAACATATTCTCAAAACATTGGAAAAATTGCCAGACGATCCCTTTGTGTTGGATTTGAAATCACTGCGGGGCAGGACAGACTGGCGTTTAAGGGTTGGTGCCTGGCGCATCCTTGTGCGAATGGACGCAGACGCAAAAGTTATAGTTGTTCATGATCTGGGTCCCAGGGGCGATATTTATAAGTGAGCCGCCATAGCGCAGGGGCCACACCCGATCCCATCCCGAACTCGGTAGTTAAGCCCGGCAACGCCGATGATCCTAAGCGGGTTCACCGGCTGGAAGCCTGTGCCGCTAAGGGGAAAGTAGGACGCCGCCGGGGCACAGGTTGAAAACCTGTGCCACCATTAATTTCCTAGCAGCAAGCCCGACTTGACCAAGTCGGGTTTTCTTTTGTTGGCATCGGTGATACAGAGTTGCGGTAAAAAATTTACGGACGAAACGTAGGGGCGCACCTAAATGTGCGCCCTCAGATGGGACACTTATATCCCCCCCTAAAAAAATTGTCCAATGAGCGCTAATCGGTATGATACCAATTTTATATTGACATGAAACAAATAAGCTTCTACTCTTATCCAAAAAACTGGGATGAGGGGGAAAGCTATGCCGCGTCCAAAAGAGGTGATCGATGTTGATTTAGTCCAAAGAGCCAAAGAAGCATTAAATAATGTCCCGGATCACAAAATTTGCTTGCGATTACAAGCAATTATTAGTAGCGCCCAGCACCCTATCCATCTGGTGACCAGTATTTTAGGAACCAGTCGGGTCTCGCTGTGGCGGTGGACAAAACGCTTTTCCTCTAAAGGTATAGAGGGGTTAATCGATGAACCAAAAGGTCATAAACCTGCAAAACTCAGCCCAGAACAACGCCAACAAGTAGGCCGCTGGCTGGAGGAAGGGCGCACCCGTCAAGGAGAGCCTATCCATTGGACACTGGCCAAATTAAAAGCGGTCGTATCCACAGAGTTCGGTGTGTCGATGAGCCAGGCTGCTCTTTGGCACATGGTTCGAAAATTAGGCTTCAAACAAAAGGTGCCACGTCCGGCGCATGCTAAGGCAGACAAAAAAAGCTCAAGAATCCTTTAAAAAAAACCCGTGATGAAATTAATGACTTCCTTAATTCTCCACAGAGGAAGGTGTTTTTCTTTGATGAAAGCCGTTTTGGTATCAAACCTACTCTGGGTCGGTGTTGGGCTCGGAAAGGTGTAAGGATATCGGCCCCGGTTAATCCCAGTTATAAGAATTTCTATGTCTATTCAAGCGGTTCACCTATCACGGGAGAGCCTTTCCATTTGTTTCTTCCATATGTAAACACCGAAAGGATGAATATTTATATCCAAGAAATGTCCCCAGCTTATTCTGATTACGAGATCATGCTGGTTATGGATCAAGCCGGTTGGCATAAATCCAAGACATTACAAGTTCCTAAAAATATTCGGTTTCATTTGTTACCGCCATATTCGCCAGAGCTCAACCCGGTAGAAAAATTATGGCAGTGGCTGAAAAGGCACATTTGCCGAAACCGTCTTTTCTCCTCTGAGGATGAACTTATGAATGCCGTGGCCCAAGAATTGTCGGGGCTTGAACCCCACAAACTGAAAAATCTCTGCCACTGCTCCTATTTGTTTCATTAATAACTAGAAATGGTATGAAACGGTATCATGCGCCCTTCTCCTTTAAGATTGGGAAATCACCTTGCCGTGGATTACCGCCCCATGTTGCCAGGTTGGGGGTTGCCGTTGGGCCATTGCCCAGGGTTAGGGTGAGGCTGAAAATGGACCGGTGGGGAAGTTGCAGGTGCAGGCCTTATGAAATACCCCAGACCGCAATTCCGGCCTGGTCCGCAATCTGGCGCATCTCCGGGCCGTCGAAGATCAGGGTCTTGCCGGCCTCGATGGCCAGCACTGTAGCCTTGACCTCCTGCATGGCGGCGATGGTGTCCAGGCCCACGGCGGGCACGTCAAACCGGAGATCCTGGTCGGGCTTGCTCATCTTGACCACCACGGCGCCGGGACCCGCCAGGGCGCCGCCCCGGCGAATCGTCTCGTCGGTGCCTTCGATGGTCTCCAGGGCCACCACCACCTGGCGCCGCACCACGGCGCACTGGCCGATGTCCAGACGGCCCAGCTCCCGGGCGGCCTGGACTCCCAGGTTGATGTCGGCCAGCTCTGCCGGGGTGGGAGGACGGCGGCTGAGCGGGCCCGGGGTGGCCAGGAGGTCGTGAAGGAAGAGGGTGGAGGGGGCGATGGTAATGCCTTCGGTCTCCATTTCGTCGGCCACGGCCCGGAGGAGGCGGTCGTCCTGGCCGGCGCCGGCCCGGCGGATAACGCCCAGGGCCCGCCAGTCGGGGCGAAACTCCCGGAAGAGGCGGCCCCGGCTGATACCGCCGGCCATTACCGCCTGCCGGACCCCGGCGGCCTTGAAAATGCGGATGATTTTGCCCAACTGGCCGACGTGAATCCAGTGGAGTTCGGCAACGAAGGAGGCCAGGGCCGGATCAGTCTCTCCCCGGTGGGCCACGGCGATGACCGCAGCCCCTTGCTGCCGGGCGGCCTGGGCGAACAGGAGGGGGAACTGCCCCTTACCCGCGATTAAGCCGATGTTCTCTGACATCCGCCGGGAGCAGGCCCCGCTCCGAAGTCTCCAGAAACGCCAGGAGATGGCCGACCTCGGGAGTCGGGGGCAATTCGTTTTTGATCCTGGTGATGGCCTCTTTCTGATTCAACTCCGAGAGGAACAGGAGCTCGTAGGCCCGTTTCAAGGGCTGGAGAGCGGAGTCAATAAAGCCATGCCGTTTCAAACCCACCAGGTTGAGCCCCACCAGCTTGGCCCGGTTGCCCACGGCCATGGCGTAGGGGGGGACGTCCCGATGCACCGCCGAACACCCGCCCACAAAGGCGTGGCAGCCGATATGGCAAAACTGGTGGATGGCGGAGAGGCCCCCTAAAATGACGTAGTCCTCCAGGATAATGTGGCCGCCCAGGGTGGCGGCGTTGGACATGATGACGCCGTTGCCCACCTGGCAGTCGTGGGCCACGTGGGTATAGGCCATAAACAGGTTGCCGTGGCCGACGCGGGTGGCGCCGCCACCGCCGGCGGTGCCCCGGTGCATGGTGGCGAACTCCCGGATAATGTTGCCGTCGCCGATGATCAGTTGGGTTTCCTCGCCCTGGAATTTCAAGTCCTGGGGAATTTCACCGATGACCGCGAACTGGAAAATCTCGCACTTGTTGCCGATGGTGGTGAAGTCCTTAATCACCACGTGGGAGCCGATGTGGGTGTCGTGGCCGATCTGCACCCGGCCCTGGATGATGCTGTAAGGCCCTACGGTTACGCCATCACCCAGTTCGACGGTTTTATCCACCAAAGCGGTGGGGTGGATTTGGACCATACTCATTCCTCCCCTTGACCTATTGCGGCCATGAGCTCGCCTTCGGCCACCAGGGTCTGGTTGACAAAGGCCTGGGCCTTCATTTTCCAGAATTTTTTGCCGCCGCGCATGGATTCCACTTCGATCCGCAGTTGGTCTCCCGGGACCACCGGCTGGCGGAAGCGCATCTTGTCTAAACCCAGCAGGAAGAGGTGAGAGTTGCCCAGGTGCTCCGGGAGGGACAAGAGGGCCAGGATGCCCCCCACCTGGGCCATGGCCTCGGCGATGAGGACGCCGGGCATGATGGGGCGGCCGGGGAAATGCCCCTGGAAAAAGGGCTCATTAATGGAGACATTTTTCAACCCCACGATGCGTTTGCCCTTCTCCAGACTGGTGATGCGGTCCACCAGGAGAAACGGATAACGGTGGGGAAGGATTTTTTGAATTTCTTCCAGACTCAGGGTCTGCGGCGGGTTCATGGTTCCGGCTCCTGAGGTTCAAGGTTTTTAGTTTTCAGCTTTGAGCTTTCCTGCTCCTGGTCCAGTCTGGCGGAGAGTTCGCTCACTTCGTGCTCCAGCTGTTTCAAGCGTTGATAGAGGTCAGGGAGTTTGGGGAGATGGCCCATGAGCTGCAGCCATTCCCGATGCGGTCGCGCCGGGTAGCCGGATACCGTCTGGCCGGCGGGGACGGAGCGATGCACGCCGGATTGGGCGCTCACCTGGACGCCGTCTCCCAGCTCGATATGACCGGTCACGCCCACCTGCCCTGCCAGGATCACCCTTTGGCCCAGTTTGGTGGAGCCGGACACCCCCACCTGGGCTACCAGGAAGGAATATTCCCCCACTTCCACATTGTGGGCCAGGTGCACCAGGTTGTCGATCTTGACGCCGCGCCCCACCCGGGTGGCTCCCAGGGCCCCCCGGTCGATGGCGCAATTGGCGCCGATCTCCACGTCGTCTGCGATGACCACCGTCCCCAGTTGGGGGATCTTCACGTGTCCCGCAGCTTGAGGGACGAATCCGAAGCCGTCGGAGCCGATCACCGTGCCGCTGTGGATGATGCACCGCTCTCCCAGCGTGCAGCGCTCCCTGATGGTGACGTTGGGATAGATCAGGGTGTCGGCGCCGATTATGACCTCATCATTGATGACGCAGCCGGGCATGACCGTAACCCGGTCGCCCAGGCGGACGCCGGCGCCGATAAAGACCAGGGGGGCAATGGAAACCTCCTGGCCCAGCGCCACTTCCGGGCCCAGATAGGCCAGATCGCTGACACCGGGCCAGCGCCAAACCGGGGGTGCAAAGAGGGCCGCCACCCGGGCGTAGGCCAGATAGGGGTGGGGAACGATGATCAGGGGCCGCGCCAGCCGGGCGTATTCCTGGGAGACGATAAAGGCGGCGGCGCGGCTCTGATCCACCAGGCGGGCGAAACGCCTCTGGGTGATAAAGGTGATCTCCCGGGGCGTAGCTTGGTCTATGGGGGCAATGCCCTCAATGAAAAGATCGGCGGGCCCCTGGAGTTCTCCCCCCAGAAGGGCCGCCAGCTCGCCCAGGGTGTGCTTCATACAGCCTTTAGTGGCCGAACTTGCTGCGCACCTTTTCGGTGATGTCCAGCTTGGGGTCCATGTAGAGCAGCCCGGCATTGCGCTTGTCCAGAACCATATCCAGCTTCTCCTGCTCGGCCACGGCCTTGACCGCGCCTTCCAGTTTCTGGAATAACGGCGCCAGTTCTTTTTCCTGGAATTGCTGCAGTTGCTTTTCGGCGTCGGCGCCCTGCTTTTGAAAATCCTGCATCTTCTTTTCCAGTTCTTCCGCCTTGCGCTTGCGGGCCTCTTCCTTCATCACGGATGCCTGCTTCTGGAAATCCTCCACCTGCTTGGCCAGGTCCTGGCGCTTCTGGGCAAACGGCCGGCCCAGTTCGTCGGATTTGCGCTTGATGGAGTCCTGGACCCGTTTCCCTTCGGAGGATTTGGAGACCACGTCCATGCCGTCCACGACGCCGACTTTGAACTCGGCGGCCGCCGCCCACATCGGCGTCAAAACCAAAACTGCGGATAACAATAGACCCACACCTACCTTAGACATGCAAACCTCCTGAGTTGGTCGATATCAAAACTTACTTCCCCGGCGGGCTGTGCCGCCCCGGAAAAATCTGGTCTTGGTCCCTTCAGGTTCAAAGTTCAAAGTTAGAATGACCCGCCCATGGTGAATTCCCAGGCACTGGATCGTTCCCAAGGATGCTTGGACAGATTATAACCCCATTCCACCCGGAGGGGGCCCATGGGGGAGAACCAGCGGAATCCGACCCCGGCGCTGGTGCGCAAAAAAGGCCCGACTTGATTGGGGCCGTAGACGTTACCGGCATCGAAAAAGATGGTCCCGGTGAGGCCCAGTTTCTTGTAGAGCGGGAACCTGAGTTCCTGGTTAAATTGCAGGAATCGGTTCCCACCGATGCGGTCACCGGTGCTCGGGTCCCGGGGGCTGATTTCAGCATATTTAAACCCCCGGATGGTGTCGATACCGCCCAGGTAGAACAGTTCGTAGGCCGGCATTGCCCCCCAGGACAACTTGTTCATCCCGCCGGCCCGGGCATGGGACACTGCGACCATACTCCATTTTAAGGGGAAATACCAACCGGTCTCGGCGATATAGCGCACAAAGGAAGTATCGCCTCCCAGGCCGGCAAATTCAAACGAGAGGCTGTTGTCCGAACCCTTGGTGGCGGCAAACAGGGAGTCCCGGGAATCCCGCCGGATCACGAAGGAGGTGGCGCTGGTATTATGGATCTTGGAGGCCTGCACCAGCACCTGGGAGGCGCCGTACTGCAGGTTATTGAGGTTGACGTTCTCAAACCGATACATCCAGAAGAGGCGGGTGTACTTCCATTTCAGAGGATGACTCAGGCGCAGGACGCCCCCCTTGCTGACTCGGGTGTATTCGGTGTATTCCCTCTCCCAGTTAAAGGCGTCGATGCCGAGAGCCAGGGGCCGGTCGAAGAGGTAGGGCTCCGTAAAGGAAGCCCGGAACCGGTGAGAAATGGAGCCGATGACCCCCGAGAGCTTGAGTTGCTGGCCCCGCCCGAAGAGGTTGTTCTGGCTGACCTCCACCATCCCCACCAGGCGGTCCTGGGTGCTGTAACCCGCACCGAGGCCGAAGGTGCCGGTGGGGCGCTCCTTGACGGTGATTTTGAGGTTCATGCGGTCCGGGGCGCTCCCCGGGGTGGTGGCAAAGTTCACATCCTCAAAATATTCCAGGCGCCTCAGGTTCTTGATGCTCTCCTTGAGGTTGGTGGCGGAGAAGAGATCCTGTTCGTAGACCCGGAGTTCCCGGCGGATCACCTTGTCCCGGGTTTTGACATTGCCGCCGATATCGATGCGTTCGAAATAGACCTTTTTACCTTGATGGATGTCGAAGGTGACATCCACCATCATCCTTTCGTTGTCCTCCTTGATAAGAGGCACGATGTCGGCATTGGCATAGCCGTGGTCGGCATAGAAATCGGCCAGGATAGTGAGATCTTCCTGCAAGACCTCCCGGCTGTAGACCTCATCCTTGGGGGTCCGCAGCATTTTCACGAGCGTGTCTTTGTCTTCCAGGAGATCCCCCGTCATATCAACCTTGCCGACATGATATTCGGGGCCTTCCTGCACGGGAATGGTGATATAGATCCAACTCCCTTTGATGTCGACTTTGGGTTCGCCGATCTTGGCTTTGATATAGCCATGGTTGTAATAGAACGCGGCGATTTTTTCCAGGTCCCGTTCCAGGACTTCCCGGTTCATCTTGCCCGCCCCGGTGAACCAGGCGACGGGGGCAAAAAAACCTCGCTCCTTGGTTTCCATTATTTTCCGGAGTTCTTTGGCGCTGAAGGCCTTGTTGCCCTCGAATTCAATCTCCTTGACGGCCATTTTGCCGCCTTCATTGACCCGGAGCATCAGGTTGACTTCGTGTTCGCCCGCCGGCATCAACTCATAGGTGATTTGGGCCTCATAATAGCCTTTTTCCCGATATGCCTGCTGGACTTTATTGATATCTTCTTTGATGGCGCCTTCCGAGGCCACGGAGAACGGTTTCAGGTTCATGACCTCGATGATTTTGTCCTTTTTCAATTTACGGTTGCCTTCCACCATGATCTCGCGGATGGCGGGTTTTTCTTTCACCAAGACGGTCAGGATGCGCCCTGCCGGGGTGTCGCTGGCATCCAGCCGGACGTCGGTGAAATAGCCCATCTTATAGATGGCTTTCAAGTCCTCCCGCAGGTGGGCCGGGGCCAGGATTTCCCCTTCCCGGGTCTGCATTACTCCCAGGATGGCATCTTTTTCGATGCGGCGGTTGCCCTTGACCACGATTTGGACCACCCGTTCTTTGCCCAAAATCTTCAAGCTCAGTTCCTGGGCCATCTGACGACTGAGGCCGGATAAGGAGTGGAGTCCCGTCCCCTGAAGTTTCAGGCTGATGGCCCGCTTCTTGTCGCCGAGATCCATGACCTGGCCTTCCAGAGACAAGAGGTCTCCCACCTTGAGCAAGGTGCCCCAGATGATCATGTCGGCGCCCAGTTTGCGGCCGATGGCTTGAGCCTGGGCCTCATCCAGGGGTTCATCCAGCTGAGAGAGTTCCTTGTGGAGATCTTCCTGAGAAACCGGGGTGAAGCCGTCGGTTTTCAAGCGCTCCCGGATTTCCTGGCTGATCTTTTCCCCCAGATGACCCAGAGGTTCTTTGCTGGTGACGGTAAAAGGGAAGACCGCAACTTTCTTAAAAACCAGGTCCTGCTCCTGGGCCAGGGCCGGCCCATTTGCCGCCACCGCCAACCACACCAGGAGAAATAATCCTATGAGGCGTTGTGCCACCTTATTCTCCCTGTAAAATTACTGCCTTGCCATCCAGCAGCGTGATCTGCCGGTCAAGAATCCGGGCCATCTCCAGGTTGTGAGTGACGATGACCGAGGTGAGGCCCCGTTCGCGGTTCAGCTCCATGATAAGTTCCTGCACCCGGCCCCCGCTTTTGGGATCCAGGTTGCCGGTGGGTTCATCGGCCAGGAGCACTTCCGGTTCCAACACCAGGGCCCGGGCCACTGCCACCCGCTGCTGCTCGCCGCCGGACAGGGTGGAGACGCGGTGGGTCAAGCGCTCTTTCAGCCCTACCCGAACCAGAATCGCCTCGGCCTGCTCCCGGGCCACCGGTTGGGGGAGACGGGCGATGAGAGCCGGCATCATCACATTTTCCAGGGCATTGAATTCGGCCAGCAAATGGTGAAATTGAAACACAAACCCCACCTTGCGATTGCGAAAGGCTGCCAGAGACCGGTCGTCCAGCGAGAAGACGTCTGCGCCATCCCAGTGCACCTTGCCGGCGCTGGGGCGTTCCAGGGTCCCCAAGATGTGCAGCAGGGTGGATTTTCCCACCCCCGACGCCCCCACCACCGCCAGGGTCTCTCCCTGGCGGATGTCCAGGTCCACCCCGGCGAGCACCTCCACCTGGTTGCCGTTGTGCCGGAAGGTTTTGGTCAGCCCTCTGATCTCGATCTTTACCGGCGTTTGAGAAGTTGCAGATTCTGTCATTGCTTTCCTAGCAGTAAGCCACCTTATCACTTTCCCCTGGGAGCGTCAATGCAGGTTTTAGGTTTTGGGTTTTAGGTTTTAGGTGGCGCATTTTCGCCTTTTGGGGCAACCTCTGCATTATTGGATCATTCAGATCAAGAACTGTTAAATCTTATACTCTGAGAGCGAGTACCGGGGCAACCCCCGGCCTACATAAATCGTTGAGACCTTAGCGCCCTATCTTTAACTGAACAACCCAGAACCTAAAACCCAAAACTCGCATCATTCATACCGAATGGCCTCCACCGGGTCCAGACGGGACGCCTGCCAGGCAGGATAGAGGGTGGCGATGAAGCTGATGGCCATGGACGCGACGATGATAGCCAGCACGTCCGGCCATTGGATGGTCACCGGCAGGGTGGAGATATAATAGACATCCCGGGGCAGCTTGATGAACTGGTACTTTTTCAGGATGGCGCAGAGCGACAGGCCCAGCCCCAGGCCGCCAATGGTGCCCAGGCCCCCGATGACCAGGCCGTTGATCATGAAAATCTGCATGATGCTCTGGCGGGTGGCCCCCATGGACTTGAGAATGGCGATATCCCGGGTCTTCTTCATGACCATCATGAAGAGGGTGGAGGCGATGCCGAAAGCCGCCACCAGGATGATTAAGGTGAGGATGATGAACATGGCGATCTTCTCAAGCTTCAGGGCGGCGAACAGGCTGCGGTTCATTTCCATCCAGTTCTTGGTGTAAAAGGGCGGGCCCAGCTCTTTTTGGATGACCGCCCCCACGTCCGCCGCGGCATAGATATCCTTGATTTCCGCCTCCAGGCCGGTGACCCGTTGGCCCAGACCCAGAAATTCCTGCAAGGCCGGGATACTGGTATAGACCAGGGAGTTGTCGAACTCGTACATGCCGGAGTGGAAAACGGCGGTGACCCGAAAGGCCTTCATCCGGGGCAACCTGCCCATGGGCGTCAGGGTGCCCAGAGGGGAGATAATGTTCAGATAGTCCCCCAGCGTCAGGTTGAGGTTTTTGGCGAGCTCGTTGCCGATGGCGATCCGGGGGGGGTCCCCGGGGGCGCTGGCCGCCAGGTCGGCGAACTTGCCGGACAGCACCCCTAAGGCGGGGGGGCCTCCCCGTTGGATGATTTCCAGATCCAGGCCCCGGATGATGCCGCCGGAGACGCTCCCCGGGGAGGAGTACATCACCTGGGTGTAAACGAAGGGTTCAACCGAGACCACTCCGGGGATTTTCCGGATTTTGGCCGCCACCTGCGGCGCGTCCGTGAGGGGCGCCCCTTGTTTGAGCACGATGATGTGGGCGTTGACGCTGAGGATTTTTTTCTTCAGATCCAGGTCGAAGCCGGTCATCACCCCGATGACCACGATGAGGGCCATGACCCCGACTATGATCCCGGCCACGGAGATAAACGTGGAGAGCGACAGAAAACCTTTCTGGCGCTTGACCCCCCGGAGCAGCCGCAAGGCTACGAAATACTCGAAGAAACGCAAGGAGTTTACCTTTCCGGCCTGAGCAGGGGAAATAAAATAACGTCCCGGATCGAGGCGGCATCGGTCAAGAGCATCACCAGCCGGTCGATACCGATGCCTTCACCCGCGGTGGGCGGCATGCCGTGCGACAGGGCCGTGACGAAGTCCTCGTCCAGGGCGTGGGGCATCTCTTCATCGCCGGCGGCGTGCGCCGCCAGCTGTTGTTCGAAGCGCTGCCGCTGGTCCAGGGGATCGTTGAGCTCGGAGAAGGCGTTGGCCAACTCCCGCCCATTGATGAACAGTTCGAACCGGTCCACCACCTCCGGGTCGGCCTCGCTGGCCCGGGACAGGGGCGAGGTTTCCCGGGGGTAGCCCAGGATAAAGGTGGGCTGCACCAAGCGGGCTTCCACCTTGAGGTCGAAGAGTTTGGTCAGGGCCCGGCCGTAGCCTTCGCCGGAACGCAGGGTGACCCCCTCCTGCAGGGCCAGGTGCACCAAAGCCTCCCGGTCCCGGACCACCTCGGCGGGGATGCCGCCGATGGAGGTCAGGGATTGCCTCAGATCCAGCCGGCGCCAGGGCGGGGTCAGGTCGATCTCGGAGCCCTGGCAGGCGAAGCGCCAAGTCCCCAGGACCTCACGGGCCACGTGGCAGATAAGCTCCTCGGTCAGGAGCATCAGGTCCTCATAGGTGGCGTAGGCCTGGTAGAACTCCAGCATGGTGAATTCGGGATTGTGCTGGATGGAGATCCCTTCGTTGCGAAAATTCCGGTTGATCTCGAAGACCCGGTCGAAGCCGCCGATCACCAACCGCTTCAGGTAGAGTTCCGGGGCGACCCTCAGGTACAGGGTCATGCCCAGGGCCTGGTGGTAAGTGACGAAGGGCCGGGCCGTAGCGCCCCCGGGAATGGGCTGCATCATGGGGGTCTCCACCTCCAGGAAGCCCCGGGCCTCAAAAAATTGCCGCATCAAACTGATGATCGC
>JAHIKF010000249.1 GCA_018897875.1 Pseudomonadota bacterium
GGAGCAAGTTGTGCCGCCATGGGTTCGACACTTTTGCGCTCAACAGGCAACAACAGGCCCGTGCAGTAAGCCCGGAAAGGTTCCACCCTGTCTGCATGACCCAACGCAGTGGTCAGCTTTTCCGCATACGCACGAAACCTGGCCTCGATATTGGGTAAGGGTGCATTTGTCATGCACCCAGCATAGGCATAGTTGGCTGACTTTTGCAACTAATTTATGACACAGTAGTATTAGCTGAGAACAAGAGGGCGTCAAGGTCATGGTGACCGCTGCCATCCAAAGGGAGCTTGAAAGCCTGGCGGACCCCGGCCACGCCGCCATTCTCCAACGATTTTTCAAAACCGGGCCGGGAGAATATGGCGAGGGCGACCGGTTCCGGGGCCTGCGCCTCCCGGTCTTGAGAAAAATGGCCAGAAAATATCGCCATCTCCCCCTGGCCGCGGCCGTAAGCCTGCTTCAATCAGCCTTCCATGAAGACCGGTTGTTGGCCCTGCTGATCCTGATTCAGCGCTATTATCCAGGCGACGCCGCCCTCCGGGGCGAAATTCACCACTTCTACCTGGAATACCGCGGTGTTGTCAACAATTGGGATCTGGTGGACGCTTCGGCCCCCCACCTGCTGGGCCATTACCTGCGGGACCGCCCTAAAGATCCTTTAACCCGACTGGCCGCGTCCCGGGTTTTGTGGGACCGCCGAATGGCCATCATCGCCACCTTTGACTTCATCCGGCAGGGTGACTTTGACGAGACCCTCAGAGTTGCCCGCCTGCTGTTGGGCGACCCGGAAGACTTGATCCACAAGGCGGTGGGCTGGATGCTGCGGGAGGTGGGGAAGCGGGAGGCGGCGGTGGCGGAAGCCTTCTTGCAGGCCCATTACCGCCAGATGCCCCGCACCATGCTGCGCTACGCCATCGAGAGGTTCCCCGAGGCCAGGCGACAGACTTATTTGAAAGGCACCGTCGCCTGACCGGCGCCTTTCATGCCGAGCTGTCAACCCATGGGCAAGGGCAGTCAACCTGCCCTTATGGGCAAGACCCGGAAACGGCAGCGGCGCCCGTCCCTGGCCGGGGAGTTTGACTATCTGTAAGCGTTCAGCTATCAGCAGTCAGCTTTCAGCAAAAACAATAAGTTAGGTGAATCTGAGGCACAATGGTCGACTTTGTCCTCTATCATAACCTTTTGAATTCGTTCATTAAGCTGACCGCTGATAACTTGCGTCTATCTCAGGCCGCTGACGGTGAAGCCCTGGGGCCCGATGTTCAACTGCACCCCCTGCTGCACGGCATACAAATTGATGATGACGCCGCTCTGGTTCTGCATCTTGAGGCCGGCCACGCCTCCGGCCAGGGTGATGCCGGCGCCGACGGCCGCATAATTACCGGGAAACTGAGACAGACTGGTCATGTTGTAGACATTGCCCACGGCATTGATGGACGAGATCCCCACGCTGCCGACGCTGAGGCCGTCAATCTTGAAAAGATGGCTTTGCCCTTTGAACTTGAGGACGCCGCTGCCCCAACTGGCGCCGACACCAGCGGCAACGGACGTCATGTCAACGGATACGGACCCCACGGCGTAATACGGTCCCTGGGCGACGCCCGGGGTGACCGCCAGCAGGAGAAAGGCCGCCAGGGCCAGACTGAGAAGAATTCGGTTGAAGCGCATAATCTGTCATCCTTTCTTTTTAAGGTAAAACGGCATTTCTTTATATAACTTAAATTAATGGCCAATCGGGTAAAGTCAAGCTCGATCTTGCCGGGACCTCGATTCCCGGGATCGCGGGCTAACCAGGTTCTCCGCCCGGCGCGGGTGGCTGCCGTTGGCCGCTTGGCCTCTGCACCACAAGAATGGCCCTGGCCAGAGTCCGGCCGCTCATCTATAAATGGAAACTAGCCGGCTGGCGCCGCGGCATCGCATCTATACCGTTGCTCATGGGCCGGTGGCGCCCCTGGAAGCCATAAAAAGTGGCGGACTTTTGATTATCAGGCGCGGTATGTATTCTTTAATAAACCGAACTTTGAACCTTGAACTTTTCTAACCAGATGCCGAGCTTACCCTGAGCCTTGCCCTCGGCTTATTAGGTTAGGGGCACCTGATTCCCGGCTCCCGGGCAGGGGGTGCACCGGCAGAGCCTCCCTCCGGGAAACCGTTTTGACCCCAAGGACTGCAGAGGAAAAGTATGAAACATACACCGCGATTCTACCTGGGCTTGGCCTGCCTGGCGCTGTCCATGATCTTGCCGATCTTCGGCCTCCTGGTGGCCCGGCTGCCCCTGTCCCTGGCGGCCAAAGCCACGATCATCGCCCTGTTGACGGTAGGGGGGCCGGAGTTGCTCGGCATCCTGGCGGTGGTCTGCCTGGGCAAAGAAAACCTGCTGCGGATCAAACAAAAGCTCATGGCCCTGCTGAGACGTCTGCGCCCCCCCAGTCCGGTGAGCCGGACCCGCTACCGGGTATGCCTGGTCATGTTTCTGCTGCCGTTAATCCCTACCTATGTCATGGCCTATGCCCCCCAGTGGCTCCCGGACCACTCCCTTCTGCGGCTCTACGTCAACCTGGCTGCGGACTTCATCTTCCTGTCCGGCCTCTTCGTGCTGGGGGGTGATTTTTGGGATAAACTGCGGGCTCTGTTCGTTTATGATGCCAGGGTGGAGTTCGGGCCGCCGCCTGACAATTTGTAATACGAATTTGCCCGTCAAAAGACCTTGAATATTCATGTCATTCTGAACGGGGCGCCGCTTCGTTACGAATCTCGGCGGCTTATAGCGTTTGCCACAAATTCCTTCCGTTTGGAGGTTCTCAAATCCACCTAAATCCCCCTTTTTCAAAGGGGGACTTTAACAGCAATTTCTTGTATTTCCCCCCCCTTTTTTAAAGGGGGGCAGGGGGGATTATAAGGATTCCCGTATTGGAAAAAACTTTTGGCAATTGCTATAAAGGGAGAGATTCCTCGCTGGGCTCAGAAAGACAAGTATACTCGTTGCCAAAAGTTTTTTCAGATATCGGAATCACTCTGAAAAATTTAAGATGGGCCGAGCCCCAACCTTGAACCTTGAACCTTGAACTTTGAACTTTTCAAGCCAGAGAAACCGACCC
>JAHIKF010000250.1 GCA_018897875.1 Pseudomonadota bacterium
GAGAGGGTCAGGGTGAGGGGGAAGTAATCTTCTCGGAGCAAAAAGTGAGTTAGCAAATTTATGAATTGTTGGACGACGTATAACGAGCATCCGCCTTTGCAAAAACCTAACCGGACACTGCTGGGGGTAGGGGGGATTTTCATTCTCGGGTGTGAAAAATTTTTGGTTCATGGACCTTTAGCCTGCACAGGCTGGAAAGCCTGTGCCACCCTTTGACTGCAATCTGGTATGAGGCCTTTACGGGAGAAGAAAAAACCCTCTTCACTTATGAGGCCGATTTCTTGGAGATAGTCTCAGGCTGGGAGGCGAAGTCGGGGCTGGAGGGAATGTTTTGCTTCTTCATCTTCTCCAGCAAAGTGGTGCGGTTGAGGTGGAGAAGTTGCGCCGCCCGGCTTTTCACCCAATTACTCTGGTGCAAGGCCCTGAGGATCAGGTCCCGTTCGAAGGCCTGGACCGCATCGGTAAAGAGGATGCCCCCCTCGGAAAATTCTCTCGTCTTCGCCTGAGGGGAGAGGGCGAGTTGTTGAAACTTCTCGGGGAGGTCGGACACCTCGATAACCTCGCCTTCGGTGAGAATAACCAGGCGTTCCATGAGGTTTTCCAGTTCCCGGACGTTCCCGGGCCAGGGGTGCTGCCGGATGAGGTCCATGGCCGCAGGGCTGAGCCGTTTGAGGGGCTTTTTCTTGGTCCGGCTGAATGACTGCAGGAAGTGTCGGATGAGCAGCGGAATGTCGGAGACCCGCTCCCTGAGCGGCGGCACCCGGATGGGGATGACATTGAGGCGGTAAAAGAGGTCTTCCCGGAAGCGGTTCTGGCGCACCAGTTCTTCCAAGTCCCGGTTAGTGGCGGCGATTATCCGGATATCCACCCGGATGGTCTTGATGCCGCCGATTCTTTCAAAAGAGTGGTCTTGTAAGACCCGGAGGATCTTTACCTGGAGGCCGGGGCTCATCTCCGAGATCTCGTCTAAAAAGATGCTGCCGCCGTTGGCCAGCTCAAAGCGGCCGATGCGGGTACGGACTGCGTGGGTAAAGGCGCCCCGTTCGTGCCCAAAGAGCTCGCTTTCCAGCAGCTCTTCGGGAATGGCGGCGCAGTTGACCGGAATCAACGGACCTTCCCGCCGGGGGCTGTTATAATGGATGGCGTGGGCGATAAGCTCCTTGCCGGTGCCGGATTCGCCCAGGATCAAGACGTTGCTGTCGGTATCCGCCACCTTGCGGATCAGGTCGAAGACCCGGGTGATGCCGTCGCTGGTGCCTACCATGTTGGCGAAGCCGTACCGCCGGTGGAGCTGTTTCTTGAGGTGCAGATTTTCCCATTTCAGGCGCCGGTGTTCCAGGGCCCGGGCCACCACGAGACGGAGTTCGGTGGGGTCCACGGGTTTGGTGAAGTAATCATAGGCCCCCTGGTGCATGGCAGACACCGCGTTGGCGATGGTGCCATAGCCGGTGATGATGATGCACGGGCACGCCGGCGCCTCCCGCTGGAGATATTTCAGCAGTTCCATGCCGTCCAGCCCGGGTAAGGCCAGATCGCTCAGCACCAGGTCAAAGGCTTGCTCTTTCAGGTGACGCAAGCCGCTCTCCCCATCGGCGGCGGCAGTTACCTCGTAGCCCTCTGCCTCCAGGATTTCTGTCAGGCCTTGGAGCAGGGCCGGATCATCATCCACCACGAGAATGGAAGCATTATCCCGTTTCATTAAAGATCTCCCTCGGTTATTATAACGATACCCTAAAACGCCCTTTGTGTCAATTAAATGACAGGGGGCAAACTCCCGCTCGATAAGGCGCGCGGGAAAAAGGTTGACTTCGAAAAAATATTATTGTTATGCTTTGACAACCTGCGGGTGAGGAGAATCAGTGCTTGCAACTTTAGCTGTAATTTTATGGGCTTATGGGATGTACGCCCTGTTTTCCTTTCTCTTTCATCGCCAGGGTGGTTATGTCCGCAAACGAAGCCGTTGGCGCAAGCTGAGCCGGCTTATCCTGGTGGCTGGGGTAACCGCCGGGACGGGGCTCATTGTCTGGTGTTGTCTTTACCCTGACAAGCATGATCAGCGGCTGAAGCTCGCCGGGTTTCTCGGGACCGTGTATGCCAAGGGGTGGCCGGACCGGGTGGATCCCCTCAACTATCCGCCGGTCAAAACCCCGAACCAGGGGTCATCAGAGCAGCCGGGGTATGCCCTGCTGCATCCGGAGACGGCGGATAGTCAGATCGGACCGGAAAAGAAGCTTCCCAAACCCAGGCCTAACCGGGCTGCTCCCAAGGGGCACGCCGTAGCCTCCCAGGATAAGGCCGGCAAAAACGCCAAGGTTACGAAAGCCCCGGCCCCGCCGTCCAAAAAGGACAAAGTGACCACCAAGAGCCACAACCAGAAAAAGAACCGGTCTTCTGCCCCGAGAGGCAGGCAGGCCGATGCCGGTTAGAAGCCTGGGGGCCGCGGCCCGGCTCCCGGGTGACCCACTTCCGCTGTGATCCGCTACGTACCAAGACACCTGAAAGTTTTTGCCTCCAAGGCCTGGATGCGGCGCCTCCGGTTGCCGCCGCAGCTCCCCCCCTCGGGGTAACCAGTGCCCCAGAACTCAGCCAGCCAAACGGGAAAAATCGCTCGGGCCGCCGGGACGGTCAGCCTCGCGGTCCTGTTCAGCCGGATTCTGGGGCTGGTGCGGGAACAAGTCTTTGCCGGACTCTTTGGCGCCGGCCTCGCCTTTGACGCCTACGTCGTCGCCTTCCGGATTCCCAACCTGCTGCGGGACCTGTTTGCCGAAGGGGCCTTGAGCTCCGCTTTCGTTACCGTTTTCACCGATTATGAGCAGCGCCTGGGGCAGGAGAAGACCTGGCAACTGGCCAATAACGTGGTCTTTTGCTTCACCCTGCTGTTGAGCCTGGTGGTCATGGTGGGCATCTGGTTCTCCCCGGATATCGTGGGGGTCATGGCTCCGGCTTTCGGCGCAGTCCCGGGAAAGCTGGAACTCACCACCCTGATGACCAGGATCATGTTTCCCTTCCTCATCCTGGTGTCCCTGGCGGCTCTGGCCATGGGAGTCCTCAACACCAAGG
Organism: Pseudomonadota bacterium; assembly: GCA_018897875.1. Taxonomy (GTDB): domain Bacteria; phylum Desulfobacterota; class Desulfobaccia; order Desulfobaccales; family 0-14-0-80-60-11; genus 0-14-0-80-60-11. The sequence goes on from JAHIKF010000250.1 coordinate 3,061, forward strand.
GCAAGTTTTTTGTCCCCTCGGTGGCCTCCAGTTTTTTCAACCTGGGCTCCGTCGTCGCCGGCGTGGGTCTTTCTCTGGCCGCCCCCAGGTTCGGGGTGGAGCCCATCGTCGGCATGGCCTGGGGCACCCTGGTGGGAGGCTCTCTGCAGCTGGTGTTCCAGTTGCCGCTGTTGTGGCGGGTGGGGTTCAGGCTTAGGTTCGTCCTTAATCTCTGGGAACCGGGACTGCTGCGGATCTTCAGGTTGATGCTGCCCGCGGTGGTGGGCCTCTCCGCCACGCAGATCAATATCTTCATCAACACCTTCTATGCCTCCAGTTGCGCCCAGGGCAGCGTCTCCTGGCTCAGTTACGCCTACCGGCTGTTCCATCTGCCCATGGGCCTGTTCGGCGTGGCCCTGATGGTGGCCACCTTGCCAGTGGTCTCCCGCCACGCCGCCAATCACGATCTGGCCGCCCTCCGGGAAGCCCTGCAATCTTCACTGTCCCTGGCCATCCTGGTCACCCTGCCGGCGGCCTGCGGCCTGATCTTCCTGGCCCAGCCCATAATTGGGCTCATTTATCAGCACGGCCTATTCACCAGCATGGATACCCAACAGACGGCCGCAGCCCTGGCGCTCTACTCCCTGGGACTGGTAGCCTTTGCCGGGGTCAAGATCATCGTGCCGGTTTATTATGCCCTGGATGATACCCGGATACCGGTGCTGGGCTCCTTCGTGGCCGTGGCCGCCAACCTCATCATTATCCACCTCACCCTGGCCACCCTGCAGCACCGGGCCATCGCCTTATCCACCTCTCTGAGTCTGATAGTGAACTTTTTCTTCCTGGCGGCGGTGCTGTACCGCAAACTGTCTGGTTTTAAGGTGCGCGGTCTCATACTCACGTTCATCAAAGTCGCCGGGGCCAGCGTGATTATGGGCCTGGCCGTATCCTGGCTGCACCCTCGCACCATCGCCTGGTTGGGCTCATCTCTGGCGGGGAAGGCCCTGGGGCTGGCCGGGGTGATCGGCATCGGCATCGGCCTCTATGCCGCCATGGTGTCACAATTGCGGATTCCGGAATTCCAGGAGTTGGTACGGCATGTGCGCAGCAAGCTCACCCGTTGAGGTTCGAGGTATCCCGGTGGCCAAGCGGACCGGGCCGCACCGGATCTTGTTTAACATAATCTCGATTCGTCCCGATAGATTCTTTAGACCTCAGGCTGATCCGGGGACATGGGTCCTTGGGTCGGCCCAGCCGGCAACCCTCCCGGGTGTGCGGCTGCATGAGGCGATTTTGAGGCTAAGGAATCTAACCGGTGATTCGGTGTCCGAGACTATTCCGGCGGACTTTCTTCGGCGTCGTCCTGGCCCTGGCGATTTTTGCCCTCCCGGCGGTTTCCCGGGCCCTGGATATTATTGCGCCGATACAGTTGCCGATGTTTTCTCTTCGGATACCGTCGGTGCCCTTGAACGAAAACGTCATCCGTATTCCCATGACCGTATCCCGGCCCGGCGGCGTTCAGCGTCTCACCCTGGAGGCGACCTTGTACCGGCCGCCGGGTCCCGGCCCATTTCCGCTGGTGGTCCTCAGCCACGGCACCTCCCGAGACCCCCGGGAGCGAGTCGGGGAGCGTCTCCGCTATGACGCCCAGAGCTGGAAATTCGTCAGCATGGGATTCGCGGTGGTGATCCCCATGCGCCGCGGCTACGGCCATTCTGGGGGAGATTACGCCGAAGGCGAGGGTCTCTGTGACCAGTCTCATTTTTATGCCGCCGGGCTGGAATCGGCCCGGGATCTGCGGGCCACCATAGAGTATGTCTCGGCCCTGCCCGGCATTGACCCGCAACGCCTGGTGCTGGTGGGTCACTCCAGCGGCGGTTTCGCCTCGCTGATCCTGGCCAGCCAGGGATTGCCGGGAGTGCGGGGCGTGATTAACTTCGGCGGCGGACGCGGTTCCTCGGAGCGCCAGAACTGTTCGCCGGATAAGTTGGTCGAGGCCTGTGGCCTGGCCGGGCGCACCACCCGGGTGCCCACCCTCTGGGTCTATGCGCAAAATGATTCGTATTTCCCTCCCCGGTTGGCCCGGGAGATGTCCACCGCCTTCCGCCAGGCCGGAGGCCAGGTCGAATTCGTCATGCTCCCGCCCTTTGGCGACGAAGGGCATTATCTCTTCACGGACGTGCGGGGGTTGGCCCGGTGGACGCCGGTGGTCAACCGGTTCCTCAACGATCACGGGTTCCAGGGGTCGATGCCGCGACCTTAGGTGATACGAAGTTGCAGTCAAAAATTAACCGGCGAAACGTAGGGGCGCACCTGTGTGTGCGCCCTCAGGGGGGGACACATATAGCGTTTGCCATAAATTCCTTCCAGTTGCCGGTTCTTAAATCCCCCTAAGTCCCCCTTTTTCAAAGGGGGACTTTAATAGCTATTCCTTATAGTTCCCCCCTTTGTTAAAGGGGGGTTAGGGGGGATTAGAATGATGCCGCTATCGGAAAATACTTTTGGCATTCGCTATAGGCTCCCCCCTACAAAAATTGCCCATTTCGCGCTAATCGGTATGAGGAGACTCTCTATGGACCCAGCCGAGAAGATCGGCCCCATTTTGAAGCTGCTGGAGGAGCATTACGGGGACGCCCACGTCACCCTGGACTTCACCAACCCCCTGGAGTTGCTGGTCGCCACGGTGCTCTCGGCCCAGTGCACCGATGTCCGGGTCAACCAGGTCACCCCGGTCTTATTCAGCCACTACCCCACTGCGGCCCACTACGCCGGCGCCGACCTTACGGACCTGGAGCAGGCCATCTACACCACCGGTTTTTACCATCAGAAGGCCAAAAGCCTCAAGGCCATCGGCCAGGCCCTGGTGGAGAAGTTTGGCGGGCAGGTTCCGGCTTCCCTGGATGAGCTGGTAACATTGCCGGGGATCGGCCGCAAGACGGCGAACGTCATCCTGGGCAACGGCTTCGGCATCCCGGGCCTGGTGGTGGACACCCACATAAGCCGGGTGGCCCAGCGCCTGGGGCTCACGCGTCAGAAGGACCCGGTAAAGATTGAGTTCGACCTGATGCCCCTGGTGCCCCAAGAGCGCTGGGTGAAATTTTCTCATCAGATGATTGGGCATGGGCGGCGGATCTGCTCCGCCAAAAAACCCGACTGCCTCCACTGCCCCTTGCGGCCCTTTTGCGATTACGGGGCCAGGGTTATGGGCCAGACTGCTTGACAGGCCGATTAATTCATGGCATAAGACGGAAAAACAGGGGGAGGTCTGAAACCATGCAGAGACAACGGCGGCTTAAACTGGCGGCGGTCCTGGTGGCCATGGCGATGGCGGCGGGTTGTGCCGCCACCCTACTCATGGGGGTTGGGGGCCTGGCGGCCCTGGGGACGTATAAGTGGGTGGAAGGCACCATGGAAAAGGACTATCCCCGGCCCATGCAGGAAACCTTTAATGCCACCATGGAAGCCGCAAGAAAACTGAACTTAAAGATCTCCTCGGAGCTGTACACCCCCTCGGAGTCCAAGATCCTGGCGTCGACCCAGGACGGCACCACGGTCAAGGTTGAACTGATCGCCCGGCCCAACGAGATCACCACGGTCAAGATCCGCTTCGGCATGATGGGCAACGCCGACTGGTCGGCCTACTACCACCGCCAGATCATGAGGGTCCTGCGCA
>JAHIKF010000251.1 GCA_018897875.1 Pseudomonadota bacterium
CACCTGCCCCGTTATCTGGCGGAATTTTGTTACCGCTTTAATCGACGCTTCTGGGAACCCCAAATGTTTAACCGGATGATCACTGCGTGTCTTAATGCTCAAACCGTTACCTTTTCGGAGCTAAGGCAATAAGCGTATAAATAAATATGTAAGATGTTAAAGCCGTTACAATGAAATATTGATTTCATAGAACGGATTAGCTAACGGAGTCAGCTCCGGCTTTTGGGGTAATTCCCATCAGCAGGACGATCAAAGCCTGCCTATCCGGTTTGTTGCCAATTCAGTGAATCGATGGCTGATTCGCTACCTGCCCTGATAAGAAACTTATCACCGAGCCAAAAACCTTCCATATTCAGAGCATAGCCAGCCCTCTTGGCCTGAATGATCCTGCCATTCCCGCCGGTAACCTGGCGTTCCCCGATCACCGCCATCTGAAATCTTCCTCCCCACAGATGTGGGTGCCAGATAATAATATCAAAGCTGGCATTTTCCCGGGAAAGGTGATAATTGTCGATCATGGCAAGCAAGCTGTTATCCCTCATTTCTCTTTCCACCCCAATTTTTTTGCCAGGTGGCCCATTTTCACGCCAGGCGGGGGTATGTGCATGTGGCCTCCGCTTTTCCTCTGACTCATCATTATCGGGTGGTGCTGGCCTGGGGTCCTTAAGCTCCACAGCAGTGAATTATATAAATTTTCAGGGCTTGGCATGCTCAGATTTTTAGAAAAATTACTCTTTCAGTGATAGTTTGTGCTATCATGCTGCCCACGAGATAAGATGGCTATAAAAAGAGGAAGCTTTCCGGGGTTAAACCCGAAAAGAGAGGTCGCTAAACCGGTTTTTGATTGTGGTGGCTCGGGTTGCTGCATAATGTCGGATTATCAGATTGATATCAGGAGGTGTAGGGCAAGGAAGTGAAACACATCCCGCCTAAAATGTTTTTTGACTGTGGCAACCAAAGCTGCCGCATAATTTCGGGAAATATTGTGTTACCATGGGCCATGGTCCGAATTCTCCTGTCTGTTTGGTAGGTTAGGGCTAACCCATTCTAACAGATTCCCAGGAGTTTTCGGGCCCTTTTAATCAGTTAACCGGACAGAACTGATCTATCTATAGACAACTAACCGTACCAACTATTTCTTAACATTATAATAAATTAAGGAGACATTCTTATGAATTCCAAAAATATCACTTTAATATTAATATTATTATTAATGACGGGAATGTTACTGACTATTTCGAATGAAAGCCGGGCGGGTTTGTGGGCAGGAGTGCAGGCAGGACCAAACTTTGTTACCGATACTACTGTAAAATTAGATGCTAAATACGGTTATGGCTTAAAAGAGTTTAGAACAAACACATCATTATTAGGAGGTATAATTATCGGCTATGATTTTGTCAAAGAGGGTTATTTAGGGTACAAATGGCCAAACTGGATGAAGTATTTCTCTATGGCAATCGATTTGACCTATAATGACTTTTCTCAACCGCCACAAACAGCGCGATTACAAAGCCCTAAAGTTTTTTCACGGGGCAGCCCGCCTACAACTTATATTAATATTAACAACTCTGCGCACGGTTATATGCTTCAATTATCGTTGTTTTTTATCGCCAGATACGGCTTTTTCCCAAGTCCCGAATTACCCTTCGGACGATTGATTCCATATGTGGGAGGGGGGCCAGGGTTATTTTTCTCTATAGTGGAAACCTCCAGGAGTGAGAATTATGCTAAATCATCCGATTCTATTGAGCCGGGCCTCTTTGCCGAAGCCGGGGTCCGTTATATGCTGCATCCCAAGGTGTCGTTAGATGCAGCATTGCGCTATCGCTATACCTTCCCTTCCTATGACCGCGCGTATTACACCGATATAGGCTTCTTCAGAGGAGTTGGACGGATAGTCGTTGATCAGTTTAATGCTCTTTTTCGAGTGTGTTATCATTTTTAACTTAACTATAGCGGGGAGTTTCAAGGGGAGAATAAAGCTAAGGTTCACCCAGACCATATTTCGGGGCTCGCTCCCTGCTATGTCCCTTTGAGAGAAAAATGTTTGCCATCCGATGCAAAAAGTTGTTGAGCCTGGCCCTGGTGCCAGGTGTGATGCAAATGATAATCGGATGCGGCACCCTTGCCAATGGCCGAGGTTGGGGGCAGGACGCCACTCTGTCTCCCGGTTGGGAGCGGGTGGGCAAGGCAGCCCTGAATGCGGCCTTGGAGCCGGAGACCTGGGCACCGGTGGTCGGAGCCGCGCTTTTTCAGATAGGATCTCTCGATCGAAACCTTGGCAACTGGGCTTCGAAACGTACCCCAATATTTCAAAGCCAAAACAATGCCGATATTGCCAGCGAAGCCCTCCAAGCCACCTCAGAGGCAGCTTTCGTAATAACTGCGCTGGCCACCCCCAGCGGGGAAAAGTCCGGCGATTGGTTGTTGGCCAAAGCGAAAGGGTTCACCGTGGGAATCGCCGCAGTGGCTTTGACCGAGGGAACAACCGATTTGCTCAAATACACCACCAACCGAACCCGGCCCAACAACTCGGGTCATGACAGCTTTCCTTCGGGGCATGCCTCCAGAACCGTGGCTTGCAATACCCTGGCAACCCGCAATCTCCAATATTTAGAGATGCCCGATGCGGCCCGCACAGGCTTGAGAATGGGTTTTCTCGCCCTTTCGTTAACCACAGGATGGGCCCGGTTGGAGTCCAAAAAACACTTCCCTTCAGATGTCCTGGCAGGCATGGCATTAGGCCATTTTTTCGGGGCCTTCATCAACGATGCCTTTCTTGGCTTGGACAGCCCCAAGAACTTCTTTTTCGCAGTGGAGCCCTCCAAAAAAGACATTTTCTGCAGTATGCGCTGGTTTTTTTAGATTACAATTAATCTGCTTCTCTGTGGGTTCTTCTTGTCAAGCCTTTTGGTGTCTTGTGGTAGTTAAAGCTATCTCTCATCCATGAGCCCGAGATTAAGAAGCCATCCATTTGGCGTCGGCCTGCTGCCCCAATGTGAAGAAATTGGCTTAGGATTCAATCGGGTAAAAGTGTCAGGTACTGCTATTTATGCACCGTTCGTGTTGAAATAATAAATATTTGATAAGGGTATCTTATCTTCACCTCATTGGGTCATCGACGTTTAATCTCTTGGCTTCGAGTCCTTCTCGGTCAGGCGTCGCGTCTGTGCTGGCCCCTTCCTCTCTTCCTTGCTAAGCTGGCCCCTGGACCATCTCTATCCTGACCGATTCTTTGGGGTCCGGCTCACCGGGTCCGATTGATACCTTTAATAAATCAAGAGAAAAGGGCAACTCCTGGATAAACTCCGTTCCATCTACACCCACCCTGCCCCCCGGCAAAAACCCCCCATCCCCGCCAGGTCGTTTTTCATGGCTGCGATCCGCATCGCCAGCCTTACGCATCCGATTTCATGCGGGTATTCAGAGACTTACACCCGTGACCTCGCCGCTTTTCTCCGGCGCGATGCGGGACAACATGCGGCGCGACCCCGCCCATCCGGCACGGCCCCTGGGAAAAAACGCTAAAAAAGGGCCCAAAAGGAGCCAAAAATGCCGCAAAAATAGATGAAAAAATAGATTATAGGCGATCAGGGGTGGTTTTACAGATACCGGGAGGCCAGATCGGGCCAGAGCTGAGAGGTGCGGCAGCGGGCCGCGCGACAATGGCCTGCAGCTGCCACAAACGAGACCGTTGGCATAGTGTGTGCAAAAGTATAAGATTAATTCTGAAAAACGTTGTGAACACAATCGTGGCGACCCACCAGTCGAAATCCCCTGGTTTTGGAGAGAAAGAGGCTCGGGCCCGGCAAAATCAATAGCCGAAGGGATTTAACCCAAAAAATTTATGCGATGATGCAATTATTGCGATGAGTAGTTAGAGGGTCATTAAGTTTCCCCAATTGGGGCATACCGCCTAAACTGCTCTGTCTTATTGGTTCTGCGCCGCCGTTGGGCCGGAACCCGGAGGTGGATTCGTGGCGCCGTTTATGAAGACAAGGTTTTTTCCCTGGATGGCATTAATTTTCCTGCTTTTGAGCTTCCCGATCCTCCGGGCGGCTCCCTTGCCCGGGGCAGACTCCCCGGTGGCCGCGACCGATCTGGCTCAGAAGCATTGGAAGATCCTGCATATCATGAGTTATCATTCCCCGTGGAAATGGACCGATGGACAGTTGGAAGGGTTTAAGGCCGCACTGCGGGGCCTGAACATCGAATACAAAGTCTTTCAACTGGATATGAAAAGAAAGACTGATGAAGCGTGGAAACAGGCCGTCAGCCGTGAAGCCCGGGAATTGATCGCGAGCTGGAAGCCTGATCTCGTTTATACCTCGGATGATTATGCCCAGAAATACGTGGCCATGCATTATCTCTATCAGAAATTGCCCTTTGTGTTCAGCGGGGTTAACGCCCATCCCGCGGTGTATGGATTTTTGGGCAGCGGTAATATCACCGGGGTTTTGGAAGAAGAGCATTTTGTCGAAACCATCAAATTATTACAGCAGATTGTGCCCACGGTGAAAAAAATCGCGGTAATTTATGACGATGATCCCACCTGGCCGCCCGTCCTGGCCAGAATGAAAAACAGCCTGCCTCAACTTCCGGGCATTGAGATCAACAGTTGGGATTTGATCCGCACCTTCGCCCAATTTAAGCAAAGGCTGGAAGAACTGCAAAAGGAGGCCGACGCCATAGGTTTTTTGGGGATCTTCGCCTTCAAAGACGAGCAGGGCAAAAATGTCTCTTATAAAACGGTAAGCCGCTGGGTGATGGATCACAGCACCTTGCCGGATTTCAGTTTTTGGGAAGACCGCATTTCCTATGGCACTCTTTGCGCCGTCAATGTCTCCGAATATGAGCAGGGCTATGCCGCCGGGGAGATAGCCCGCAGCATTCTCCTGGAAGGGCGGAGTCCGGGCAGCTATCCCATGAAACCGACGGTCAAAGGGGTTCCCATGGTCAACCTCTTACGGGCCAAGAAATTGGGGATCCAAATCAAAACCGGCATCTTGCTGTCAGTGACAGTGCGAGATGGCGTTAATAAAGATTTTTAATTATGGCTATCGGAATAAGAAAGAAAGTAATTTTCATTTCAGTTGCCGTATTATTTTTAGCTCTGGCGGCGACTACCATTGTCAGCAGCATTTTTTTTATGCGGGAGTATTCCGCGGCTTTGAAATCCAGGGCCTTTCTGGTAGGGAGCATTTTAAAATATCAATTAGAGAAACTGCTGAAATATGACATTCCGCTCAATGACTTAGTCGGTTTCGATGAGCAATGCCAGGAAATTATAAATAACTATGGCGATATCACCTACGCCATGGTCGTAGATATAAATGGGAGAATATTATTTCATAATGATCCTCAGAAACGTGGGGAGATGTTTATCTACAAGAATATTCAAGAAATATTGCAAAACCAAAAACAAGAGCTGCAGCGATATAATAGAAATGGGGAGAAATTTTATAATTTCAGCATTCCTGTACAAGGGCTGGACAATGCGCCGATTGCTGCCATAATCATCGGCTTTCCCGCCAGCCTGATTACTCATAAGACCGCCCTGATGGTCGCCTATTCGGTGGGAGTGGCCATTATTTTTCTCACCGTGGGGGCGATATCCATGGTTATCCTGCTGCAATTCTGGGTGACCACCCCCTTGGGCCAGTTACTCAGGGCCATTATGGATATCCGCGCCGGTGGCACTGACTCCGCCCAACTGCCCATTATAAAGTCCAAAGATGAATTCGGCGACCTGGGGCGGGCCTTCAATGAGATGGTCCTGCAACTGAGGCAGTCGCAGGCTCAAGTGCAGAATTATACGCAAGAACTGGAATTTAAGGTGGCGGAAAGCACCTCCCATCTTCAGGAGGCCAACGAAAAACTGCGGCAAGATATCCAGGTGCGCCTCCAGGCCGAGGCGGCCCTGCGCCAAACCACGCAGAAACTGCAGACGGTGATCAACGCCGCGCCCCTGGCCATCTTTGTCCTGGACCTCGAGGGTCGGGTGCGGATGTGGAACCCGGCGGCGGAACGCATCTTCGGTTGGCGGCAAGAAGAGGCCATGAGACAGCGGCTTCCCATCGTTCCCGAAGACAAACTGGAGGAGTTCCAGGGTTTGCTCCAGCGGGCCGGGGAAGGCGAGTTGTTGACAGGTATAGAACTCACCCGCCGGAAGAAAGACGGCTCGCCCATTGAAATTAGCCTCTACACCGCGCCCTTGTACGACGACCAGGGCCAGGTGGCCGGCACCATGGCCCTGGTAGCCGACGTCACGGAGCGCCGCCGGGCTGAAGAGGAAATCCGCAAGGCCCATGAATCCCTGGAAAACGTCTTCGCCAGTTCCGCCGACGCCATTGGCACCGTGGACCGACACGGCCATATCACCCAGTGGAATAAAGCGGCAGAAGAAATATTTGGCTATCCTTTCGAGGAGCTCCGGGAAAAACGTAGCGTGGATTTGTTTGCCGACCCAGCTGAATTCAAGGTGATGGATATGCAACTGCGCCGCCGCGGCTATCTCAGAAACTATGAAATCTCTATGCGAAAAAAGGATGGCAGCGTCTTTCCCTGCAGCCTTTCCATCCGAATGCTACGGGACCTGGACAATCGCGCCACCGGCAGTATTACGGTGGCCAGGGATCTCAGCGAATTCAAGCTGTTGGAAGTGGAACGCCAGAGGTTCAGCAAGATGGAAGCCGTGGGGACGCTGGCCGGCGGCATCGCCCACGACTTCAACAATATCCTCACCGCCATCATCGGCAACATCAGCCTGGCTATGTTGGATCTCCAGATTAACCAGCAAGCTCGGGAAAGATTGACCGAGGCGGAACGGGCTTGTCAGCAAGCCCAGAACTTGTCACGGCAATTGCTCACCTTCGCCAAGGGTGGGGCGCCGATTAAGAAAATCGTCTCTCTTAAAGAACTCGCCAGCGAATCTGCCTCCTTCGCCTGCAGCGGTTCGCGAGTCAATTGCCAAACCAGCCTGCCGGATGATCTCTGGGCCGCAGAAGCAGATCCCGGACAAATCAGCCAGGTCCTCCATAATCTCGTCATCAATGCCATTCAAGCCATGCCCAGCGGCGGGATGGTGAGAATTCTGGGAGAGAATCTGGTGGTGGAGACCGGAAGTGAATTGGGCCTTGACGCCGGCAGATATGTGAAAATCTCCATTCAAGACGAGGGGATCGGCATGTCGGCGGATCATCTCTCGAAAATTTTTGACCCCTATTTTACCACCAAACAAATGGGCAGCGGCTTGGGTCTGGCTACTTCTTACTCAATTATCAAGAATCACCGCGGTCATATGTCCGTGGAGTCGAAACTAGAAAAAGGCACGACGTTTCAGGTGTATCTTCCAGCCAGCGACCAGAAGGTCACTCAGCAACTTCAAGAAGACGGAGAGCTGATTTCCGGGAAAGGCAGGATTCTGGTAATGGATGATGAGCCGATGGTACGTAAGGTGTTGGGCAAAATGCTCCTGGCCATGGGCTACGAAGTGGAATCCGCCCAAGACGGTGCGCAAGCACTAGAATTGTACACCCGGGCCCAGGACACGGGAGATCCTTTTGTCACCGTAATCCTTGATCTAACCGTTCCCGGCGGCATGGGAGGCAAAGAGGCCATGGCGAGACTTCTGAAGATTGATTCCCAGGTAAAGGCCATAGTCTCCAGCGGTTATTCCGATGATCCAGTAATGGCAAACTTTCAGAGCTATGGGTTTACCGATGTTATTGCCAAGCCTTACAGGATCTCAGAACTAGATAAAGTATTAAAAAATACACTCAGTGGATGGAAATAAACTATTTAACGATTCATAGTGACGTCAGCGATAAAAGATTACTGGCCTTTATCCTGAGCTCGTATCTCAAAAAAGATTTATCAATAAGGGATTTATAGCGTGAAACAATAAATTATACCAGGTTGCTCTCAGAAAAGTATTTTCAGGTCCGGAGAATGGTTTCCCAAGGTACTAAAATCCGTAGGGCGCGCCTCACGCGCCATTCTTGGTGCGTAAGACGCACCCTACGAAGGGAAATTACCTTTTTAAGCGCAGATTAGTATTAGATGATATCAGGTATTGTTGCTGAGAAACTGTGGGGCAAGCTGGGGCCAGAGCTGAGAGGTGCGGCAGCGGGCCGCGGCGACGATGGCCTGAAGCTGGGACAGGGCTGTGGCCTTATCGTCGTTGATCACCAGGTAGTCATACCAGTGGGCTTCTTTGAGTTCCGCCCGGCCGTTGGTAAGGCGCCGGGCCAGTTCCTCGGGATCCAGGCCTCCCCGGCCTTGCAGGCGCCGCTCTAACTCCTCCAGGCTCGGGGGCAGGATGAAGATCAGAGTCCCCTGGGGAAATTCGCCTTTGAGGGCCCGGGCGCCCCGGGAATCCAGATCGAAGATCAGGTCCCCCCCTCCCCGCACCATATCCAGCACCCAATCCCGGGAGGTGCCGTACCCATAGCCGAACTGTTCCACCCATTCCGCCAGGGCGCCCGTGTCCCTCAGCCGCCGGAAATCCTCCGGACTGACAAAAAAATAGTCCTTGCCGTCAACCTCTGACGGGCGCCGGGGCCGGGTGGTGTAGGAAATGGAGAACCGCAGCCTGGCATCTGCGGCCATCAACGGTTTCAGCAGGGTAGTCTTTCCCGTCCCGGAAGGGGCGGTGATGACGAAGATTTCCCCGGGCACCTAAGTGTCCTTTTCCCCCGAGTCCGGCCGCGCCGCCACGCCATGGCCGTTTAAACGCTGGGACAGGGTTTCAGTGTGCACCGCCGACAGGATGATGTGATTGCTGTCGGTAACGATGATGGAGCGGGTCTTGCGGCCGTGGGTGGCGTCGATGAGGCGGTCGGCCTGGGTGGCTCGCTCCCGCAGCCGTTTCATGGGAGCGGAACCCGGCACGACCACTGCCACTACCCGATAGGAGATCACGGTATTGCCGAACCCGATGTTGATCAAGCGCCCGTCCATTGGTTAATTTCCCCCTTCGTCCTACTCGATATTTTGCACTTGCTCCCGGAGGCGCTCCAGGGAGCCCTTGATTTCCAGCACGGCCTGGGAGATGCCCAGGTCGCCGCTTTTGGAGCCGATGGTGTTGGCCTCCCGCAGCATTTCCTGGAGCAAGAATTCCTGCTTGCGCCCCACCGGCCCCTGGTTCGCCAGGGTTTGCTGGAATTGGGTCAGATGGCTCTCCAGGCGGGCCAATTCTTCGGCCACATCCCGGCGTTCGGCCATGAAGGCCACTTCCTGGGCCAGGCGGGTCTCGTCCACCGGGCTGCCCTCGGGAAAAAGCTCCGCCAGGCGAGTAACGACCCTCTCCCGCCAGAGTTCGGGCAACCGCGGCGCCTGCTCGACAATGCGGCTGACTTCCCGGCGGATGTCCTCCAGGCGCCCGGACAGGTCGGCTGCCAGGGCCGCACCCTCGGTGAGGCGCATCTCCTCCAGGTGGTCCAAGGCCTGGTTCACCGCCTGGGACACAGTCTCCCAGGCCGCCTCCAACTCCAGGTCCTGATTGGCCTGTTCCTTGCCCACCAGCAGTTCCGAAAAATGCAGATAGTGCTCCAACTTCAGGGACTCGGGGGTGTTGCCGGCCAGCCGCAGCTGCTCCAGCACCTCCCGGACCCCGGCCACCACGCCCATATCCAGCCGCAAGGTCACGGATTTCTCTTCGAAGCTCTCCCAGGATAACTGCATATCCACCCGGCCCCGGGCCACCCGGCTCTTGATGAGCTTGCGGAACCGGTCCTCCAGGGCCCAGAAGCGCCGGGGGAGGTTGAGGGCGAGTTCCAGAAAACGGTGGTTGACACTCTTCAGTTCCACCACCCACTTCTGTACGGCGGTTTCCACTTCCCCCCGCCCGTAGGCGGTCATGCTCTTGATCATGTTGCCATCGCCTTGAGTTGCCAGAGATATTTCTGGCGCACCAGTTCCAGCAGCGCCGGAAGCTCACCCTGGGTGTAATCCGGGTAGCTCCAGGGCAGGGACTGCCACCTCCCCTGGCCAAAGACCAGAGTTAAATCCCCGTAGATGCCTCGATCCAGATAAATGCGGTGAGGAAAATTCTTGCCGGTGGCCAGGACCAGCCGTTCTCTGGCCACGTATCCCGGGTCCAGGTTAGCCAGCCGCCGCCCACCCAGGCTAAAGGCCTGCTCCAACGAATTGGTATAGACCTTCCAATCCGCCAGGCAGGCCGGATCTGCCAGGTGGAGGAAGGAAACCAGCCGGCGGCCCAGGTTGGGGCCCATTTCCGGGGCATAATAGGCGGTGGCGTCAAACGGCCACCATGGTCCCACCAGATCTGGCGGACCCAAATATCCGGCGAGTCTTTCCACCAGTGCCGGGCCCAAATCTTCCCGGGCCAGCAGCATACTGACCACCGGCTTCACTGGCGTTGCCGGGCCCGGCGTGCTCATGGTCTTCCTTTCTCCCGAACGCAAACCATTCTATGGCAGACGGACCGCAAACGCAATGGAAAAATCATGTGAAATTTTACGCAATTAGGGGCTTGGACGTGTCTAGAAGAAACCCGGGGCGGGTAGTTGAAAAAGATCAGGCCTGGCCAGAAGTTAGCTTGTAACTTTTGCCATAAAATTCTTGCGATTGATAGAAGGTACATTACCCTCAATCCCCCTGCCTTGAAAAGTCCAAAGTTCAAGGTTAGTTCAATGGAGGGTGCACACCGCGCCCCCTGATAAAAAGCCCGCCACTTTTCATAAGTTGCGGGTGACCGAGGGCCGTAGGGCGGGAAAGCGAAGCGCATCCCGCCGTTTCCCCCTGGCGCACAGGAGGTAGGGCAGTAGTCTCCGACAGAGATCTTGAATGAACGGTAGCAAATTGACAACGAACCATGGAGCCGCAGGGCTTTAGCCGGGGGCGGCGCAGTCTGATACCGAGTCGCAATCAATTGGCGACAGAGGCGTCTCGCCTGTGCTGGCGCCAGCGAAACGTCCATGACCTCGGGGTTGGTCACTCCCGGGGATAACCCCCCCTACCCCCCCTTTACAAAAGGGGGGAAA
>JAHIKF010000252.1 GCA_018897875.1 Pseudomonadota bacterium
CGTTTAAGCGGGAAGGGCTCCCGGGCGCCCTTATCGGCCACCAGTTCGAGGCCCACCATCAGGCCCCGCTGCCGGATATCGCCGACGTGGGGATGCTCGGCCATGTTCGCCAGCCGCCCGGCCAGCAGTTCGACCTTGGCCGGCAGCCCCTCGAGGACCCGGTCTTGGGCAAAGATATCCAGGCTGGCCAGGCCCACTGCGGCCCCCAGGGGATTGCCGGTATAGGTGTGCCCGTGGAAAAACGTCTTGAACTCCTCGAATTCCCCCAGGAAGGCCTGATAGACGTCGTCCGTGGCCAGGGTGGCGGCCAGGGGCAGGTAGCCCCCGGTGATGCTCTTGGCCAGACACAAGAGATCGGGGCTCACCCCCTCGTGCTCGCAGGCGAACATTTTGCCGGTGCGGCCGAAACCCACGGCCACCTCATCGGCGATGAGGAGCACGTCGTGGCGCCGGGTCACCTCCCTTACCTTCGCCAGATAGCCGGGCGGCTGGGCAATCATGCCCGCGGCGCCCTGCATCACCGGCTCCACGATCACCGCTGCCAGGTCCTGGTGGTGCGCCGCCACCAGCTCTTCCAGCCTGGCGAGACACTGCTCCCGGCAATCTTCCTGTAGGTCGCACCGGTAACAGTAGGGGGCCGGGGCCTCCAGGGTGTCGAACAACAGCGGCTGATAAATTTCGTGGAATAAGGGGATGCCGCCCACCGACACCGCCCCCAGGGTGTCCCCGTGGTAGGCGCCGCTGAGCTTGAGGAAACGCTGTTTCCGGCCCCGGCCCCGGTTCCGCCAGAATTGGAACGCCATCTTCAGGGCCGCCTCCACCGCAGTGGAGCCGTTGTCCGAGAAGAACACCTTGTTCAGGCCCGGAGGCGCAAGCTCCGCCAGGCGCCGGGCCAGGAGGATGGCCGGAGGATGGGCGATCCCCAACAGGGTGCTGTGGGCCAATTGCGACAGCTGCGCCGCGAGGGCCTGGTCCAGTTCCCGGCGCCGGTGCCCGTGGAGGTTGGCCCACAGGGAAGAGACCCCATCCAGGTAGCGGTTGCCCTGGAGGTCATAGAGGTAAATCCCTTCCCCCCGGCTGATAATCAGCGGGGTTTCTTCCCGGAAGCCCTGCATCTGGGTGAAGGGGTGCCAGACATGCTCCCGGTCCCACTGCCTGAGAGTCTCGGGGTCGTAATCCATAGTGTGCCTCGCTCATGTGACCGCGATCGGGAGGCGCTCTCTTGCGGCGGCCTCCCGACCCCACCTCTAGTATGCAAGCGTTCAGCGGTCAGCTTTATGAATCATAACAATTGGTTGCATTATTCCAGTAAATCAATCGTTATCGACCCGATTTGATAAGTCCTGGTTTTTGCTGATATAGCCATTGCCAAAAGTTTTTTCCGTTAAGGGAAGCCTTATAATCCCCCCTGCCCCCCTTTAAAAAAGGGGGGGAACTACAAGGAATTGCTGTTAAAGTCCCCCTTTGAAAAAGGGGGATTTAGGGGGATTTAAGAACCTCCAAACGGAAGGAATTTATGGCAAACGCTATAGCTGACTGCTGAACGCTGATAGCTTACCCTAGTATAAGCACAAAAACGCCGGGAAGGAAGACCATCCGGCCGACTCTGGCGGGACTAAAAAGAGGTTGATTCGGTGCGGCTCGCGGGGGTTGAACGCCGGGGATCGACCAGGTGCAACCGCCGCATCTTGTTAAACAGGGTGGTGCGGCTGACCCCCAGGGTGCGAGCGCTGAGTTGGCGGTTCCAGCGAAAAGATTCCAGGGTTTCCAGGATGATCTGTTTCTCGGCCCGGTCCATGGCCTCTTCCAGCGTCAGGTGCTTTAAGGTTTCGCCGGAGGTTGCCGGCTGGCTGGCTCTGACATTGCCCGGCAGCGATTCGGGGACGATGAACTCCCCGGGGCTCAAGATAACCGCCCGTTCCATGACATTCTCCAACTCCCGGACATTGCCCGGCCACGGGTATTGGAGACAGACTTGCAGGGCGCTCCTGGAGATGCCCTTGATCTCCCGGTGGTGAACCCGGTTGAACTGACTGATGAAATGGTTGGCCAGCGGCTCAATGTCGCTCAAACGGTCTCGTAAAGGCGGAATGGTGAAAGAGACCACGTTGATGCGGTAGTACAGGTCTTCCCGGAAGTTCTGCCTGGCCACCTCTTCTTGCAGAGAAGTATTGGTAGCCGTGATGATCCTCACATCCGTTGGGATGGGGACATTTCCCCCTACGCGTTCGATGACCTTTTCCTGGAGGACGCGCAGAAATTTGATCTGTAAATTGGGAGAGGCCGAGTTGATGTCATCCAGGAAGATGGTGCCCCCGTTGGCCTCCTCGAATTTTCCCTTCTTATCCCGGATGGCGCCGGTAAAGGAGCCGCGCACATGACCGAAGAGCTCGCTCTCCAGCAGGGTCTCGGACAGCGAACCGCAGCTGATCTTGACAAAGGGCCCTTCCCGGCGGTGCGAGTGCTTGTGAATATAGTGGGCCAGCATGGACTTGCCGGTACCGGATTCACCGGTGACCAGCACCGTCGCCATGGTGTCGGCGATGGTGTGCACCAGTCCCAGAAGCTGGTCCATCTTCCGGTCCCCGAACACCAGGGTCTCATCCAGGTTCCAGGGCTTGATCCGCTTTTTCAGGGAGTCGTAAGAAGCCTGCAGCCTCTTCTGCTCCAGGGCGTGGCTGATGGTGAGTTTGAGACGCAGATCGTCGATGGGTTTGGTAATATAGTCGTAGGCTCCCAGCTTGATGGCCTCCACGGCCCCGGCAATGTGGCCGTGGCCGGTAATGAAAATGACCGTCGTATCGGGAGAGCGGCCTTTCAACTCCTTCAATAACTCGAAGCCGTTGAGCCCGGGCATCTGGATATCCGAGAGGATCATCTGATAGTGATCCTCCTTGATCTTGGCCAGAGCGGCCTGGCCATCCAGCACCGCATCGGCGCTGAGGCCCTCCAGAATGAACATCTCCTTAAGAGACTCGCAGACCAGGGCATCGTCATCCACGACCAGAATATCTTTATTTGCCATGCAATACTCCCGATTCGGCATAGGGCAGAAGCACCCGAACGGTGGTGCCTTGCCCGGGCTGGCTTTCCACCTCTAAACTGCCATCGTAGCGCGCCAGGATCTTTTGGCAAATGGGTAATCCCAACCCCAATCCCTGGGTCCCCTCTTTGGTGGAATAAAACGGCTGAAAGATGTGGTCCATCTCCTCGGGCGTGAGACCGGCGCCGTTGTCCTGAAAGGAAATCTCCATCTGGCGGTTATGAAGAGAGCAGTTTATCCCCAGGCGGCCTCCTTGGGGCATAGCCTGGAGGGCATTCTTGATGAGATTGATGAACACGTAATACAGGTCCGCCTCGGTGACGATCTTTTCGAACTCCGGGGGCGCCGAGAAATCGACCTGCACCCGCTGGTCGCTGGCCTGAAACATCATGATCTTGATGGCGTCCTGGAGCAGGTTGAACACCGTGTCGCTGGCTCGGGGCGGCCCTTTAAAAGGATTGGCCGAGAACATCAGGCTCTTGATGCTCAGGGACATCTTC
>JAHIKF010000253.1 GCA_018897875.1 Pseudomonadota bacterium
GGGAGCCGAAACAAATCAAGCCCAGCCGCTCCCCCCGGGCCAGAGGCTGGCCGGGTTTGACCCACGGGATGATGCGCCGGGCCAACAGCCCGGCGATCTGGACCACCAGGACCCGCCGGCCTGCCTCATTTTCCAGCATGAGGGCCTGCTGTTCGTTGCGGCTGGCCGCGTCAGCGCGGGACGCAACCTTGTACTCCCCCGGCCGGTGGCGCATTTCCTTGACCACGGCCGCCACCGGGGACCGGTTCACGTGCACGTCAAAGACATTCATGAAGATGGCCACGCGCCGGGCCGAGGTCTTGAGGAATTCGTTTTCCTGCACCTCGTCCACCCGGATCACCAAGCCGTCCGCCGGTGAGACGATTACCCCCGGCCCCAGGGGGATATCCCGCTCCGGGTCCCGGAAAAAATAGGCGAAAAAACCGCCGGACACCACCCCCAAGCCGGTGATCCAGGGCCAGCCGCCCATCACCCCCAGGAGGATCAGGACCACCCCGGCCAGGATAAAACGATGACCCGGAGCCGCGATACATCCCCAAACTTTGGCGAAAGATGAGGGCATCATCAACCGCGATCCGCCTGAAAAAGATTTGGGGGGAAAAGGGAAAAAGGCGAAAAGGCGAAAAGGTTAATACCTACATGCCCTTCCATACTTTTTCCCGTTTTCGACATATCTCCTTCTTTGCTTTTAGCGCCCGGTACCATGCTTCATAAATTGCATGGCATTTTGTTGCCCGGTCCTAACCGACGCGGTTTTAAAGTCCCCCTTTCTTAAAGGGGGATTTAGGGGGATTATCGGATGGTTATATAATCCCCCCTGCCCCTTTAAAAAAGGGGGGTAACATACTGGCCTTTATTGTTTTTCCCTTAAAAATACCGCATTAATTACAAAGCGTCACACTATCGTCCTGGGGAAAAAGGCGAAGAAACCGAAATCGTGTAGAAACACTGTCTCTTACCCTTTTCGCCCTTTCCCCTTTTACCCTTTTCGCCCCTATTTTTTCAGCCATCCCATCATGGCCCGGAGCTTCTTGCCCACCTCCTCGATGGGATGTTCCGCCTCCTGGCGCCGCAAGGCGTTGAACACCGGGCGCCGGGCCTGGTTTTCCAGGATCCATTCCTTGGCGAACTCGCCGGTCTGCACCTCATAGAGGATCTGGCGCATCTCGTCCCGGGTCTCCTCGGTGATGATGCGCGGCCCCCGGGTGTAGTCGCCGTACTCCGCGGTGTCGGACACGGAATAGCGCATGTATTCCAGGCCGCCCTGATAGAACAGGTCCACGATCAGCTTCAATTCATGGAAGCATTCGAAATAGGCGATTTCCGGGGCGTAGCCCGCCTCCACCAGGGTGTCGAAGCCGGCCTTGACCAACTCGGAGACGCCGCCGCAGAGCACGGCCTGTTCGCCGAAGAGGTCGGTTTCGGTCTCTTCCCTAAAGGTGGTCTCGAGCACCCCGGCCCGGGTGGCCCCGATGCCCTTGGCGTAGGCCAGGGCGGTGGCCAGGGCCTTACCCGAGGCGTCCTGCTCCACCGCCACCAGGCAGGGGACGCCGGCGCCTTTCTCGTATTCGCTCCTCACCAGGTGGCCGGGGCCCTTGGGGGCCACCATGATCACGTCCACCTTGGGGTCCGGCATAATCTGGCCATAATGAATGTTGAAGCCGTGGGAAAAGAGCAGGGTCTTGCCCGCGCCCATGTGAGGCCTCAGGTCGTTTTCGTACAGGCTGGCCTGGACGTGGTCCTGGGTCAGGATCTGGACCACCTGGGCCGCGGCCGCGGCCTCGGCGGCGGAGACCGGCTTGAAGCCGTACTTCACCGCCAGCTCATAATTAGGGGTTCCCGGGACCTCGGACACCAGCACGTCCAAGCCGCTGTCCCTCAGGTTCAGGGCCTGGGCGTGCCCCTGGGAGCCGAACCCGATGATGGCCACTTTCTTGCCCTTGAGCAGCCCCAAATCCGCATCCTTATCGTAGTACATCTTCATGATTAAATTTAACCCCTTATATAGTGCGGCCACTGCCCGCCAGGATTATCTTTAAAACCTCAGCGAAATCTCAAAACATGGCGGGCAGTGCCCGCCCTACATTTTAAAAGATTCCGCACCAAGCATGGCGCGTGAGACGCGCCCTACGAATCTGCTCACTGCTTACGGCTCACTGCTCACCATCAATCCTTCTTGCTCCGCTGGATGGCCAGGGTGCCGGTCCGGGCCACTTCCTGGATGCCGTGATTTTTCAGGAGATCCAGCACCGCCCGGATTTTTTCGTGGTTGCCGGTGATCTCCAGGGTAAAGGTGCTGGCGCTGACGTCCACCACCCGGCAGCGGAAAATATCGGCAATGCGCAGGACCTCGGCCCGGGACTTGTCCTCGGCCTTGACCCGGACCAGGACCATCTCCCGTTCCACGTGCTCCAGTTCGCTTAAATCCACCACCTTGATGGTGTTGATGAGCTTGTGGAGCTGTTTGATGATCTGTTCGGTGATCTGCTCATCCCCGGTGGACACGATGGTGATCCGGGAGACTTCCGGGTCCATGGTTTCGGCTACGCACAGGCTTTCGATATTGAAGCCCCGGCCGGAAAACAGGCCGGTAACCCGGGAGAGCACCCCGGGAGTATTATCCACCCAAATTGCTATGGTATGTCGCGGCTCCATCTTCGGATCCATCGTCTTCTCCTACGCCAGCAGCATTTCGTGCATGGCCTTGCCGGCGGGCACCATGGGCATGACGCACTCTTCGGGTTCCACTTTGAAGTCCATGATCACCGGCCGGCGGGTGTTGAGGGCTTCCCGGATCACCGGTTCCACTTCCTCGGGCTTGGTAGCCCGGAGCCCCACCGCGCCGTAGGCTTCGGCCAGCTTGACAAAATCGGGCGCGGTCATGGGCGTGGCGCTATAGACCCGATTGTAGAACAACTGCTGCCACTGCCGCACCATGCCCAGGAAGGAGTTGTTCAGGATGGCGATCTTCACCGGCAAATCGTTATCCACCACCGTGATCAGCTCCTGGATATTCATCTGGATGCTGCCGTCGCCGGCGATATCGATGACGCAGGCGTCGGGTTTGGCCAACTGCACCCCCATGGCGGCGGGAAACCCATAGCCCATGACCCCCAGTCCCCCGGAAGTCATCAGACGCCGCGGGTACTTGAACTTATAAAACTGGGCCGCCCACATCTGGTTCTGCCCCACCTCGGTGGTGATATAGGCCTCCCCCTTCGTGAGCTCATAGAGCTTTTCCACCACAAATTGGGGCTTGATGACCTTGTCGTCCCAGACGTAGGTCAGGGGATGGGTCGTGCTCCACTCGTTGACGGTGTCGAGCCAGGGCCGGCGCATTTCGGTCCAATCCCGGACGGGCTTGTCCTCCAGCAGTTCGTTGAGCTGCCCCAGCGTATTCTTGCAGTCGCCCACGATGGGGATATCCACCTTCACGTTCTTACTGATGGAACTGGGGTCGATGTCGATATGCACGATCTTGGCGTGGGGGGCGAACTCCGACAGCTTGCCGGTCACCCGGTCGTCGAACCGGGCCCCCACCGCGATGAGGACGTCGGCCTGGGACACGGCCATATTGGCGCAGTAGGTGCCGTGCATGCCCAGCATTCCCATCCACAGGGGGTGGTCGCCGGGGAATCCCCCCAGGCCCATGAGGGTGCTGGTCACCGGGATCTGCAAGCTCGTGGCGAACTTGTAGAGTTCCTCCGAGCTGTCCGACAGCACGATGCCGCCCCCGGTATAGAGCACCGGCCTCTGGGCGTGGAGGATCATGTCCAGCGCCCGGGCCACCTGCCGGGGATTGGCATGGTACGTGGGGTTGTAGCTCTTGATCTTGACGGTCTCGGGAAACTTGGGCACCGTGCTGGCCTGACTCACATCCTTGGGCAGGTCCACCAGCACCGGTCCCGGCCGCCCGGAGCGGGCAATATGGAAGGCCTCGTGTATCGTCTGGGCCAGATCCTTGACGTTCTTGACCAGGTAATTGTGCTTGGTGCAGGGCCGGGTGATGCCGACAATGTCCACTTCCTGAAAGGCGTCATTGCCGATCAGGCCGGTGGGCACCTGCCCGGTGAACACCACGATGGGGATGGAGTCCAGGTAGGCCGAGGCAATGCCCGTCACCGTGTTGGTGGCGCCGGGCCCCGAGGTCACCAGGGCCACC
>JAHIKF010000254.1 GCA_018897875.1 Pseudomonadota bacterium
CACCTGCCCCGTTATCTGGCGGAATTTTGTTACCGCTTTAATCGACGCTTCTGGGAACCCCAAATGTTTAACCGGATGATCACTGCGTGTCTTAATGCTCAAACCGTTACCTTTTCGGAGCTAAGGCAATAAGCGTATAAAAGAATTAAACGCCAGGACCTTTAATCGCCTGGAGGTTAACGGCCATGCAGACAGTGGATACTGGCAAAGTAGGCGCAGTGCTGGTGGTGGGAGGAGGTATTGCGGGCATGCAGGCCTCCCTGGATCTGGCGAACTCCGGTTACTTTGTCTATCTGGTGGAGCGGTCCCCGACTATCGGCGGGACCATGGCGCAGATCGATAAGACGTTTCCCACCAACGATTGCGCCATGTGAATTATCTCGCCCAAGCTGGTCGAGGTCGGCCGGCACAATAACATCGAGGTCATCACCTGCACGGAGCTGGAGTCCTTGGCTGGTGAAGCCGGAAATTTTCAGGCGGTCTTAAAGAATCAGCCGCGCTACATCCTCCCGGAGAAATGCACCGCCTGTGGCGACTGCCAGCGAGCCTGCCCGGCCCAGGCGGTCAATGAGTTCAACCTGGGCCTGGACCGCCGCACCGCCACCTATATCACGTATCCCCAGGCCGTGCCCCGGGCTTACATGATCGACCGGAGCATCTGCCTGGGTTGCGGCCTGTGTGAAAAGGTTTGTCTGGCTGGCGCGGTGAAGTACGATGACAAGCCCCGCGTTCGGGATCTGCCGGTGGGCGCGGTGATCCTGGCGCCGGGTTTTGAGATCTTCGATCCTTCCCACCTGACCTCGTACAACTATGTCAAGTCCCCCAACATCTTGACGAGTTTGGAGTTTGAGCGCATTCTCAGTCCTTCCGGACCTTACAAAGGCCATGTTATGCGCCCCCTGGACCGGCGGGAACCTCGGAAAATCGCCTGGCTCCATTGCGTCGGCATGCGGAGTGACCGGGAAGGCGCCCATCCCTATTGTTCCAACTTCTGCTGTATGGCAGCTTTAAAGCAGGCCATCATTGCCCGGGAGCACATCGGCCCGGAGCTGGATATGGCCCTGTTTTATATGGACATGCGCACCCCCCGCAAGGATTTTGAGAAATACTGGGTCCGGATCAAAGACCAGGGGGCCAGGTTGATCCGCTCCCGGGTATACGGCGTCGAGCCGATCCCGGACTCCGGAGACTTGCGGATTCGCTATGTGACTGATTCAGGTGAGAAAAAGGAAGAAATCTTCGATCTGGTGGTCCTGTCGGTGGGTGGGGTCACCAGCGCCGATTCCATCACCCTGGCCAGAAAGCTGGGAGTTAAGCTGAGCCACAACAAGTTCATGGACACCGAGTGCTTCGCGCCGGTCACCACCAACCGGCCAGGGGTGTTTTCCTGCGGCTTTTTCAACGGTCCCAAGGACATCCCTCAGACAGTGATGGAGGGTAGCGCCGCGGCCGCGGCGGCCTCCCGCTTGCTGGCCGAGGCCCGAAACACCCTGGTCCGGGAGAAGGTCTTCCCGCCGGAGGTGGACGTCTCCCAGGATCCCTCCCGGGTAGGGGTGTTTGTCTGTGAGTGCGGCCTTAATATCGGCGGGGTGGCGGATGTGCCGGATGTGGTTGACTACGCCCAAACCATCCCCACCGTAGAATATGCCCAGGCCAATCTGTTCACCTGCTCCCAGGACGCCCAGAGCCAGATGGTGGAGATGATCAAAGAGCACCATCTCAACCGGGTGGTGGTGGCGTCCTGCTCTCCCACTACTCATCAGGCCACCTTCCAGGATATGCTAAGAAACGCCGGTTTGAACAAATATCTCTTTGAGATGGCCAATATCCGCAACCAGTGCACCTGGGTCCATCAGAATCAACCCGCGGCCGCCACCCAGAAGTGTAAGGACCTGGTCCGCATGGCCGTGGCCAAGGCCCGCCTTTTGGAACCCCTGGATTACATCACGGTGCCGGTGAACAAAACCGCCCTGGTGGTGGGGGGCGGCGTCACCGGCATGACCGCAGCCCTGAACCTGGCCAACCAGGGTTTCCGAGTCCATCTGGCCGAACGCAAAGACCGCCTGGGGGGCAATGCCCTCAAGCTTCACACCACCTGGAGAGGGGGTTTGATAGGCCCGCGCCTGGAAGAGTTGGTTGGCCAAGTCAAAAATCATCCCAATATTACCCTCCATTACCAGTCCATTGTGACGGCCGTCTCCGGGGTGGTGGGCAACTTCCGCACCACCCTGTCCAGGCACCAGGTGATCGACCATGGCATCGTCATTATGGCCATCGGCGCTGAACCCTACCGCCCCGTGGGCCAGTATCTCTACGGCCAAAATGCCAATGTGCTGCTGTCTCTGGACCTGGACCAGGAACTGGCTGAACAGAGCGACCGGATCATGCAAGCCCAGGCAGTAGCTTTTATTCAGTGCGTGGGTTCCCGCACCGAACAGAGGCCTTACTGCAGCAAGGTGTGCTGCAGCCATTCCGTAGAAAACGCCTTGAAGCTCAAAGAACTTAATCCGGACCTGGAGGTCTACATCCTCTTTCGGGATATACGCACCTATGGCGAGAGGGAAATCCTCTATGAAGAAGCCCGGGATCAAGGTGTGATCTTTATCCGCTACCGTCAAGCCGATCCGCCACAGGTGGAGCCGGGACCCGATGGAAGGATTAAGATCACGATCACGGACCATATCCTGGAGCGGCCGGTACAGTTAAACGTGGATCTCCTGACCCTGGCCAGCGCCATCATTCCGCACCACAATGCCCCCCTGGCGGAACTGTACAAGATCCCCCTCAACGCCGAAGGCTTTTTCACCGAAGCCCACGCCAAAATCAAGCCGGTGGAGGCCACCACCGACGGCATCTATCTGGCCGGGCTGTCGCATTATCCCAAACCGTTGCAAGAGTCGGTGGCAGAGGCCATGGCCGCCGCCTCCCGGGCAGCTACCATCCTGTCCCAGGATTCCCTGCAACTGGAATCCACCATCTCCCAGGTCGTGGATAAGAACTGCGACGGCTGTGCCTTCTGCGTGGACGCTTGCCCGTTCAAAGCCATCACCCTGTTGGAATATAGGTATGAAGGCAACTTGAAAAAAACCGTGGAAGTTAATGAGATCCTCTGCAAAGGCTGCGGCTCCTGCATGGCCACCTGTCCCAAACAGGGGGTTTATGTGGCGGGATTTTCTCTGGAGCAGTTAGGAGCCCAGATCGACGCCGCCTTAGGAGTGGCTTAAGCCTTCTGGTAGTGCCTTGCAAGTTAAGTTTTTCATGGAGCCGGATGCTGGAGGCTCGGCTCGCTGGCGCCACCCAGGATTTTACTTACGCAGAGGTTCTTGAAGCGAGAATTCAGCCAGATCACAGCTCCATTATAAGTCTTGACTTGCGAAACAGTTGGCCGCAATCTATACGCAACGACTTAAGTAATTGAACATAAACGCCTGACGGTTTCGTTCCCCAGGCGCCATTGGGAGAAGATAGTCTCCACGGCTTCCACAATGTCTGTCAAAGTTTGAAAATACTGATTATGTGTAGCTAGACGGCGA
>JAHIKF010000255.1 GCA_018897875.1 Pseudomonadota bacterium
ACCCACGTGGAATTCATGCCGGTCATGGAGCACCCCTTTTACGGCTCCTGGGGCTACCAGACCACGGGCTACTTCGCCCCCACCAGCCGCTACGGCGGCCCCCAGGATTTCATGTTTCTGGTGGATTATCTGCACCGGCACGGCATCGGCGTCATCCTGGACTGGGTGCCCTCCCACTTCCCCGCCGACGAGCATGGCCCCGGCTTTTTCGACGGCACCCACCTCTATGAGCACGCCGACCCCCGCCGGGGGTTTCATCCCGACTGGCGCAGCGCCATTTTTAATTACGGCCGCAACGAGGTGCGGAGCTTCCTCATGAGCAGCGCCCTGTTCTGGCTGGAAGCCTACCACGCCGACGGCCTCCGGGTGGACGCGGTGGCCTCCATGCTCTACCTGGATTATTCCCGGGAAGAGGGGGAATGGCTGCCCAACCAGTACGGCGGCCGGGAGGATCTGGAAGCCATCGCCTTTCTGCGCCAGTTTAACACCGAGGTCTACAAGAGCTTCCCGGACGTCCAGACCGCGGCCGAGGAGTCCACGGACTGGCCCATGGTGTCCCGGCCCATCTACGTGGGGGGCCTGGGCTTCGGCCTCAAGTGGGACATGGGGTGGATGCACGACACCCTGAAATATATGGCTGTAGACCCCGTGTTCCGGCGTTACCACCACAACACCCTGACCTTCCGGATGCTCTACGCCTTCCAGGAAAATTTCCTCCTGCCCCTGTCCCACGACGAGGTGGTTTATGGCAAGGGGTCGCTGTTGGCCAAAATGCCCGGGGACGAATGGCAGAAGTTCGCCAATCTCAGGCTGCTCTTCGGGTACATGTACGGCCAGCCCGGCAAGAAACTGCTCTTCATGGGGGGTGAGTTCGGGCAGTGGTCCGAATGGTACCACGAAGCCTCCCTGGACTGGCACCTGCTGGACGAGCCCCGGCATGCGGCCCTGCTAAGGTGGGTCGAGGACCTGAACCGGGTCTACCGCCAGGAGGCGGCGCTGTTCACCCAGGATTTCACCCCGGCGGGATTTGAGTGGATCGACTGCAACGACGTGATGCAGAGCGCCATCAGCTTCCTCAGGAAAGGTCGGGAGGGGGAACTGGTGGTGGTGGCGTGCAACTTTACCCCGATGCCCCGGTACAACTACCGGGTGGGGGTGCCGACGGGCGGGTTCTGGCAGGAGATCCTGAACAGCGACGCGGCTGCGTACGGGGGCAGCGGCCACGGTAACCTGGGGGGTTTAGAGGCCGCGCCCATCCCCTGTCACGGCCGTCTCCACTCCCTCAACCTGACGCTGCCGCCCCTGGGGGTGGTGTTTTTTAAGGCAGTTCCTCATGGGCCTGTGGCCCACCCGTAAATCATGAAAAAGTCGGTGGGGCGGGCTTCTGTTCCCGCCGCTTTTGGTGGCACAGGCTTCCAGCCTGTGCAGCGCACCGGCAAGATGCCGGTGCCACCAAGAACTTTTCGGAACCGTGAGCAGAGGGCCGTGAGCGCTGGCCGCTAGGGAGGCAATATGGGCCGCAACGTGGAAAAGATCACGGTGGACATGCAGCAGGACCGCTTGCCCCTGGACCTGGAGCGATACCGGCAGCAGGCCCTGGAACTGGGGGCCACCCAGGCGAAAATCGTCCAGGCCGAAGAAATTCCGGTGGATGAGCGGGTGACCCTCAAGTGCCAGATTCCCCGGTGTTTCGGCTACGGGGCGAGCGCCCACTGTCCTCCCAATACCATGAAACCGGCGGAGCTTCAGGGGTTGCTGAAGAAATACCACTGGGCCGTGTTTTTCATCTTGGAGGTGCCGCCGACGGTGATCGTCCGGGACAAGGCTACCATCAAAGAGCGGGTGGCGGCCTATCAGCAGGTCTATAAGATCGTCAACGAACTGGAGTCTGCGGCCTTTTATGACGGGCACTACCTGGCCTTCGGGTTTGCCGCCGGGTCCTGCCGCCACACCTTTTGCGGCCAGCAGGAGGGCTGCCTGGCCCTGGAAGGGAAAAAGTGCCGGTTTTCCTTGAAGTCCCGGCCGTCCATGGAGGCGGTGGGCATTGATGTCTATAAGATGGCGGCCCAGGCCGGCTGGGACATCTATCCCATCGGCAGCGACGCCAGGCCCGAGGATATGCCCAAAGGCACCCTGGCCGGGATCGTCATTGTGCAGTAACCCCGCCCGGCGCGGCCTCTCCCACGGCAGAGCGGGGGCATGAGGTCAAAGACGCGGCCGGAACGGGTGGGGCATAATTCCCCCCGCCATGGGGTAATTATCCCGACAGCCGGGGGAAAATAATCCGGTTGCGGCTCTAACCCTCGTTAATCGTGTTATAAAATGCAACAGCGACATTGGCACGAAAATAGCTCTGTTATATGGATTGAGATTGGCTCCTCGGACGCCGGGCGCTGGGGAGGATCACCACAAAATTTCTGCTTGACAAAAATTAGGTTCAAATCCTTATGCTGAACCTAAGATAATAAATTTGTAATGCTACAATAGCACAAGCCAATAATAATGATCATAAATCTGCATTGAGAGCTGTGGATAAAGGGATGTATAATGTCCGAAAAAGTTCTGGGATCGGTGATGGTGGTCGGCGGCGGAATCGCCGGGATGCAGGCCTCACTGGATTTGGCCAATGCCGGCTATTTCGTCCACCTGGTGGAAAAGGGCCCGGCCATCGGCGGCACCATGGCGCAGATCGACAAGACTTTTCCCACCAATGATTGCGCCATGTGAATTATCTCCCCCAAGCTGGTCGAGGTCGGCCGGCACACGAACATCCAACTTCTTACCCTGACTGAACTTAAAGACGTTACCGGGGAATCGGGCCATCTCACGGCCACCCTGGAGACGAAGGCCCGCTACGTCGACCAGACCAAGTGCACGGGATGCGGGACCTGCCTGGAAGTCTGCCCTATCCGCTTTGAGGTGCAATTGCCGGAAGAGGCGGCCCGGGCCCGCACCACTTACGCCGAGGTCACGGACGAAGACGCGGTGGCGGGTATCATCGCCACCTACCGGGATGAGCCCGGGAATTTGCTCCCGGTGATGCTGGACATTAACCGGCATTTCAACTGGCTCCCCCGCCCCGCCCTGGAACACATCTCGGACGAGTTGAAGGTCCCTCTGACGGAGATTCTCCGCGTCGCCAGCTTTTACAACGCCTTCAGTCTGACCCCCCGGGGCAAAAACATCATCAATGTCTGCCTGGGCACCGGTTGCTTCGTCAAAGGCTCGCCCCGCCTCCTGGAGCGCTTGGAGAGGAAACTGGGCATCAGGCACGGCGAGACCACGGAAGATATGGCGTTCACCCTGGAAGTGGTCCGGTGCATCGGGTGCTGCGCCCTGGCGCCGGCCATCCGGGTGGGCGAGGCCACATATGGGCGGGTGAACCCCGACCAGGTGTCAAAAATCATTGATTCCTACATCGAAACGGCCAGCTTATGAAAATCGCCAATCTGGAGCAGCTAAAAGAAATCAAGGCGCGGGGTTTGCGCCTGACCTATCCCGACAAGATCAAGATCATGGTGGGGATGGCCACCTGCGGCATCTCCGCCGGGGCGGACAAGGTCTATGCGGCCCTGTCTCAAAGAATCGCCGAACTGGGCCTGGACGTGGTCCTGACGAAGACCGGCTGCATCGGCTTTTGCCAGCGGGAGCCCCTGGTGGACGTAATCTATCCCAAGCAGGTGCGCCTGACCTACCAGGCCATGACCTCGGAGTCGGCCACAGCCCTGGTGGACGCCCTGAAAGAAGGGCGGATTTATGAAAGCCAGACCTTGTGCCGCATTGACCAGGAAGATTTTCTGGTGGAGGGCGTGGTCAGGCCCTATGCCAACCCCCACCCCCCGGAATTGCCGCCGGAGTTCCCCAGATATGAAGACCTGCCTTTTTTCAGCAAGCAGGTGAAGATCTCTTTGCGGAATTGCGGCTTCATCAACCCCGAGAGCATCGAAGAATACATCGCCCGGGGAGGCTATCAAGCCCTGTGCAAGGCGGTGGCTGAGATGACCCCGGAGGCGGTGATTGCCGAGGTCAAGGCCTCGGGCCTGAGAGGCCGGGGCGGCGCCGGCTTTCCCACCGGGCTCAAATGGGAATTCTGCCGGAATGCCCCGGGAGAGCTCAAGTATGTCATCTGCAATGCCGATGAAGGCGATCCTGGGGCCTTCATGGACCGGGGCATCCTGGAGGGCGACCCCCATGCCGTGGTCGAAGGCATGGCCATCGGGGCCTATGCCATGGGGGCCCGGGAAGGCTATGTCTATTGCCGGGCCGAGTATCCCCTGGCCATCGATCACCTGAAAACCGCCATCTCCCAGGCCGAAGGTCTCGGCCTCCTGGGGGAGAAGATCTTCGGCAGCGATTTTTCCTTCACGTTAAAAATCCGGGAAGGCGCCGGGGCCTTTGTGTGCGGCGAGGAAACCGCGCTTATCGCCTCCATCGAGGGCCGGGTGGGCGAACCCCGCCCCCGGCCGCCCTTTCCGGCCCAGAGCGGCCTCTGGGGCAAGCCCACCACCATCAACAACGTCAAGACCTGGTCCCACATCGCCCCCATTGTGGCCCGGGGGGCCGACTGGTACGCCTCTTTCGGGAGCGGCAACAGCAAAGGGACCACGGTGTTTTCCCTGGTGGGCAAGGTCAACAATTCCGGCCTGGTGGAAGTGCCCCTGGGGATCACCTTGCGGGAGATGATTTACGACCTGGGCGGCGGGATCATCGGCGACCGGGCCATCAAGGCGGTGCAAACCGGCGGCCCCTCAGGCGGGTGCATCCCGGAAGAGTTTTTAGATACGCCGGTGGACTACGACTCCCTGGCGGCCCTGGGCTCCATCATGGGTTCCGGCGGCATGATCGTCATGGACGAAAAGGATTGCATGGTGGACATCGCCAAGTATTTCCTGGACTTCACCCGGGATGAGTCCTGCGGCAAATGCACCCCGTGCCGGGAAGGGACTTTGCGCCTCATGGAAATGCTGGAGGCCATCACCGAGGGCCGGGGCCAGGAGGGCGACATCGATAAGCTCATCAAGATGTCGGGACTGATTAAAAAGACCTCGCTGTGCGGCCTGGGCGCCACCGCCCCCAATCCGGTGCTCACCACCATCAAGTATTTCCGGGATGAATACGAGGCTCACATCCGGGATCATAAATGTCCGGCCAAGGTCTGCAAGCCTCTGATCACCTTTAGGGTGCTCGAGGATAAATGCAACGGCTGCCAGCTCTGCCGCCTCAGATGCCCGGTAGAGGCGGTGCTCGGCACCAAGAAAGAACCACATCAAATCATCCAGGAAAAATGTATCAAGTGCGGCGCCTGTTACGACGGCTGTAAATTTGATGCCGTGGTGGTGGATTAGCGATGAGCAGTGAGCAGTAAGCAGTGAGCGGTGAGCAGTGTAGAGCGGGCCTTGCCCGCCGTAGGGTGCGCATTGCGCACCTCCACATGAACTTTTTTTTAAGGGAATTACTCATGTGTTCTTGACTCACCCATAAATTATGAAAAGGTTGGTGGGGCGGGCCTCCGTGCCCGTCACCGCTATAAACTAATGGTGCGTAGAACGCACCCTACGAGAACTATCAGTTTTTGGTTTTGCATTTGCTGAAAGCTGATAGCTGAAAGCTCAATATGATCAACCTGACCATCAACGATCGGCCCATAGAAGTTCCGGAGGGGACCACGGTCCTGGAGGCCGCCCGCAAGCTGGGCTTTACTATCCCCACCCTGTGCCATTTCGAGGGCCTCAAACCTTACGGGGGCTGCCGCCTCTGCCTGGTGGAAGTCACCGCGGGCAACCGCACCCTGCTCACCACGGCCTGCACCTATCCGGTGGCCGAGGGGATCACCGTTAAGACCGATACCATCGAGGTGCAGGAAGCCCGGCAGTTTGTCATGGATCTGCTCCTGTCCCGGTGCCCGGAAGTTCCGGCCCTCCAAATGATGGCCCAGGAGTTGGGGCTGGCTGAACCCAGTTACCCCAAAGGCGACAGCGACTGCATCCTGTGCGGTAAATGTGTGCGGATGTGCCATGAAGTCCAGCATGCCTCAGCCATTGCCATGATGGGCCGGGGCGCCAAACGCGAGGTTATGACGCCTTTCGGCGAGTTTTCGGCGACCTGCCGCACCTGCGGCGCCTGTCTCTTCGTATGTCCCACCGGGCACATCAAGGACATCGGCGTCATCAGCGGCAAAACCCCTATCCCCAGACTTTCCGAATTCAACGCCGGACTCATTGCCCAAGGGAACATCTATAAAACCTACCCCCAGGCAGTGCCCAAAGAGCCGGTCATCGATGCCGCCAACTGCGTGCACATGCTCACCGGCGACTGCGGCATCTGCTCTCAGACCTGCCCGGCCGGGGCCATCGACTTCGACCAGCAGGATGAAAAGCTCACCCTGGAGGTGGGCAGCGTCATCATGGCCCCGGGGTTCAAGACCTTCGACCCCAGCAATCTCCCGGCTTACGGCTACGGCCGGTACCCCAACGTATACACCAGCCTGGAGTTCGAGCGCATCCTCAGCCCCGGCGGCCCCTACCACGGCCACGTGGTGCGGCGCTCCGACGGCAAGGAGCCCAAGAAGATCGCCTGGATCCACTGCGTCGGTATGCGCAGCGACCGGGAAGGCGAGCACCCGTACTGCTCCAATTTCTGCTGCATGGCGGCCCTGAAACAGGCGGTCATCGCCCGGGAACACATCGGCCAGGAACTGGACATGGCCCTGTTCTACATGGACATGCGCACCCCCCGGAAGGATTTCGAAAAGTACATGGTGCGCATCCAGAACCAGGGGACCCGCCTGATCCGTTCCCGGGTGCACACGGTTTCGCCCGCGGCAGACGGCGACCTGGAGGTGCGCTACGTCACCGAGGCCGGCGAGGTGGCGGACGAAATCTTTGATGCGGTGGTCCTCTCGGTGGGCATGGTGATCCCGCCGGACGTCGTGGCCCTGGCCGAGAAGCTGGAGATCCCGCTCAGCCCCAACCACTTTGTGGAGGCCAGCTGCTTCGAGCCCACCAGCACCTTTAGGGAGGGCATCTTCTCCTGCGGCGCCTTCAACGGCCCCAAGGACATCCCCCAGTCGGTGATGGAAGGGAGCGCCGCCGCGGCCGCCAGCACCCGGCCCCTGGCCGCGGCCCGGGGCACTCTGGCCCGGAAGAAGGAATTCCCCCCGGAACAAGACGTGCTGGAAGAGCCGGTGCGGGTGGGGGTCTTTGTTTGCAACTGCGGCCTGAACATCGGCGGGGTGGCCGATGTCCCGGACATCGTGGCCCATTCCCAAGGTCTTGCCGACGTGGCCTATGCCCAGGAAAACCTGTTCACCTGCTCCCAGGACGCCCAGGCGGTGATGGTGGAAAAGATCAAGGAGCATGATCTCAACCGGGTGGTGGTGGCGGCCTGCAGCCCCTCCACCCACTCCCCCATCTTCCAGGACATGCTGCGGAGCGCCGGCCTCAACAAGTACCTCTTTGAGATGGCCAACATCCGCAACCAGTGCACCTGGGTCCACCTGAACGAGCCGGACAAGGCCACGGGCAAGTGCAAGGACCTGGTGAACATGGCGGTGGCCAAGGCCAGGCTGCTCCAGCCCCTGGACTATATCACCGTGAGCGTTAACCATCGGGCCCTGGTCATCGGCGGCGGCGTCGCCGGCATGACCAGCGCCCTGGCCCTGGCGGATCAAGGCTATGTCGTGGACCTGGTGGAGCGCAAAGATAGCTTGGGGGGAAACGCCCTTAAACTTCACACTACCTGGCGGGGCGGACTGGTGAAGCCGCGCCTTGACGCCCTGATCCGGAAGGTGACCGGCCACGACCAGATCACCATCCACTATAACGCCAGGGTGGAAGGGGTGTCGGGGGTGGTGGGCAACTTCACCACGACCTTGTCCACCGGGGCGGCCATCGACCACGGGGTGGTGGTCATCGCCATCGGCGCCGAGCCGCTGCGGCCCGAAGGCATGTACCTGTACAAACAGAACCCCAACGTCCTCCTGTCCCTGGACCTGGATCGGGAGATCATGGAGAAAAGCGAACGCCTGAAAACCGCCCAGGCCGCGGCCTTTATTCTGTGCGTCGGCTCCCGTACCCCGGAGCGGCCCTACTGCAACAAAGTCTGCTGCGCCCACGCGGTGGAGAACGCCATCAAGCTGAAAACCATCAACCCGGAGATAGACGTCTATATCCTCTACCGGGATATGCGCACCTACGGCGAACGGGAAGCTCTCTACCAGCGGGCCCGGGAACTGGGGGTGATTTTCATCCGCCATCACCTGGCGGACCTGCCCCGGGTCGAGGAGGCGGACGGCCGCCTGAAGATCACGGTCACGGATCAGATCCTGCAGAGGCCGGTGAGCTTCACGGTGGACTTTCTGACCCTGGCCACCACGATCATACCCCATCAGAACGCACCCCTGGCGGAACTCTACAAGATTCCCCTCAATGCCGAGGGCTTTTTCACCGAGGCCCATGCCAAGATCAGGCCGGTGGAAGCCGCAACCGAAGGCATCTACCTGGCGGGGCTGTGCCACTACCCCAAGCCCCTGCAGGAGTCGGTGGCCGAGGCCCTGGCCTGCGCCTCCCGGGCCAACACTATCCTGTCCAAGGATTTCTTGCAGCTGGAGTCCATCATCAGCAACCCCATCGACGAAAACTGCGACGGCTGCGCCTTCTGCGTGGACGCCTGCCCCTTCCAGGCCATCACGCTGCTGGAATACATGAAAGAGGGCAACCTCAGGAAAACCGTGGAAGTCAACCCCATCCAGTGCAAGGGCTGTGGCTCCTGTATGGCCACCTGCCCCAAGGCGGGCATCTACGTGGCCGGGTTCACCCCGGAACAGCTGGAAGCCCAGGTGGACGCGGCGTTGGGACTGATTTAGGAGTGAGCAGTAAGCAGTGAGCAGTGAGCAGTGAGCAGTGAGCAGGGTGGGCACTGCCCACCAAATCAACTGATAGCTGACAACTCAAGAGGTTTTACCATGGAAGAGCAGTACGAACCGTTGATTGTGGCTTTTTGCTGCAACTGGTGCTCCTATGCCGGGGCGGATTTGGCCGGGGTTTCCCGGATTCAGTATCCCCCCAACGGCCGCATCATCCGGGTGATGTGTTCGGGCATGGTCCACCCCAACCTGGTGATCAACGCCCTCACCAAAGGCGCCGACGGCGTCCTGGTGTGTGGGTGACACCTGGGCGAATGTCATTACCTGGAAGGTAATAAAAAAGCCAAAGACCGCGCGGAAGGAATTGACTTAATGCTGGAAGACTTCGGCCTGGAACCGGAGCGCTTCCGGATTGAATGGATTGCGTCCTCGGAAGCCCAGAAGTTTGCGGACGTGATGACGGAGATGACCGAGGCCCTGCGGGATTTGGGGCCGAGCCCGTATAGTACAAGAGGGTAAAGGGGGAAAAGGGAAAAACGCGAAAAGGTGGTTTGCAAAAATAGCTTTCTTGCCCTTTTCGCCTTTTCCCCTTTTCGCCTTTCTTTTAAAAGCGGAGGAAGAGCACTCATGGACATCCCATTGGCCAGAATGGTCAACGGCAAAAAATTCATGTGGGACGGCGTCGTCTACGACAGTGACGAGTCGGCCCAACAGGTTATGGAGGGCTATGTCAAAGACGGATTCGAGGCAGGAAAGTTTGTCGAGGACGGCCAGTTCCTGGTTTATTCCCGCAGGGTCGCGACAGTAGCGCCAACGGAGGGTTAGCGCAGAAGTAGTGTAAGGGGTGCGGGCGGCAGCTAGTTGAACCAGACGGCTGACTGCCGGGCACTTACCAAAGGAGGGCACATCATGCCGGTAAATGTAGTTTCAGAGTGGTTGAATGCCTGCTCCGGTTGCGAGATCTCCATACTCAACACCGGGGAGGCGTTGTTGGACCTGTTACCCCACCTCAATTTTGTCCACATCCCCGCTTTAGTAGATCACAAGTATTTCGGCCAGACCGGGGACGGCACGACCCTGGAGATTCCCGAGGCCGTGGTGGGCATCGTCTCCGGCGGTGTCCGCAACACCGAGCACGAGCATGTTCTGAAAGCAGTGAGAGAAAAGGTGAAAATCCTCATTGCCCTGGGCAGTTGCGCCGGCTTTGGCGGCATTCCGGCCGAGGCCAACATGTGGAAGAACGAAGACGTCATGGACAAAGTCTTCCGGCATTGCGTCACCACCGAGTCGTCAGCGGACCCCAAAGACCCCAATGTGCCCGTGTGGACCCCCAGTTGCAA
This sequence comes from Pseudomonadota bacterium, assembly GCA_018897875.1. GTDB lineage: Bacteria > Desulfobacterota > Desulfobaccia > Desulfobaccales > 0-14-0-80-60-11 > 0-14-0-80-60-11. The sequence goes on from JAHIKF010000255.1 coordinate 10,204, forward strand.
GGCCCTGGACGAAGTGGTCAAGGTGGACATCACCATTCCCGGCTGTCCGCCCCACCCGGATTGGATCGCCGACGCCCTCACCGCCCTGCTGGAAGGCAAGACCGCATGGGCCCTGCCGGAGCGGAGCGTGTGCGACACCTGCCCGGTCATCCGTGAGAAAAAATCGGGCGGCGGCCCCATCAAGCGGGGTATGACCAACCTCGAGTTCAACGCCGAAGAGGGCCTGGAGACGATGCGCTGCATCAATGAGCAGGGCTTCTTCTGCATGGGACCGGTAACCCTGGCGGGCTGCGCCGGCAAGACCGGGGTGCCCCGGTGCGTTCAGGCCCGGACCCCGTGCCGGGGTTGTTTCGGCCCCATCCGCAAGGGGGCCCGACCCATGGTAGACATGATGGGCGCCCTGACTTCGGTGGGCCTGGACCCCAAAACCTTGATAGACCGGCGGGCCATCATGAACCGCTACATCGGCGCGCATGGGTTCCTGACGCCGCTGCCGGCGCGCCCGGTAAAATAGGGGGTATTATGGGAAAAGTCATCAATATTCAACCGGTAACCCGGATCGAAGGCCACGCCAAGGTGGCCATTACGCTGGATGACGCGGGCAACGTCACCGATACCAAGGTGCACGTCCAGGCGCTGCGCGGCTTTGAAAAATTCTGCGAAGGCCGCCCGGTGGAGGAAATGCCCCGGATCGTCTGCCACATCTGCGGCATCTGCCCCTGGGCGCATCACCTGGCCTCCAGCAAGGCGGCCGACGCCTGCCTGGGGGTGACGCCGCCCCCGGCGGCGGTGAAACTGCGCCGCCTGATGCAGAGCATCGCCTATGTCAGCGACAAGATCCTGCACTTTTACTTCCTGGCGGCGCCGGACTTCGTCATCGGCCCCGACGCCGACTACTCGGTGCGCAACGTCGTGGGCATCATCCAGGCGGCCCCGGACATTGCCAGGCAGGTGGTGAAGATGCGCCAACAGGGGGCCATGATGCTGGAGCACTTCGCCGGCCGGGCCATTCATCCCACCTTCTCTCAGGCCGGCGGGGTCAGCAAGCCCATGACCGAAAAAGAGCGGGAAGAGATGCTGCCCCAGGCCAATGAACTGCTGGAGTTTTCCAAGTTCTCCATCAACTTCGCCAAGGAAAACGTCTTCCCCAAGTACCTGGATGCCATCAAATCCATCGGGGTCATCGAGGTGGGGTATCTGGGCACCGTCACGGACGACGGCGCCCTGGACTTCTACGACGGCAAACTGCGGCTGATGAAGCCCGACGGCACCTACGACGATTTCGCCTACGACCAGTACGTGGACTACATCGGGGAGTGGGTGGAGCCCTGGTCCTACCAGAAGTTTCCCTATGCCAAGAAGTGGGGCAAACTCGACATGTCCCTGGATCACCCCGTGGGCGTCTACCGCACCAACTGCCTGGCCCGGATCAACGTGGCCGACAAGATGGCCACCCCCCTGGCCCAGGCGGAGTTGGAGGAGTTCCGGGCGGCGTTCGGCCGGCCGGCCCACTTTACCCTGCTGTACCACTACGCCCGCCTCATCGAGCTGGTGCAGGCCGCAGAGACCGCGGTGCAGCTCTTGAACGACCCGGAGATTACCAGCACCGACATCCGGGCCGCGGTCACGCCTAAGGCCGGCCGGGGCATCGGCTGCGTGGAGGCCCCCCGGGGCACCCTGATCCACGACTACACCACCGACGACAACGGCCTGATCACCAACGTCAACCTGATCGTGGGCACCACCCACAACAACGCCGCCATCAACATGTCGGTGAACCAGGCGGCCAAGCTGTTCATCAAAGACGGCAAGTATGATCAGGGAATCCTGAACAAGGTGGAAATGGCCATACGCGCCTACGATCCGTGACTGAGCTGCGCCACTCACCGCCTGGATGGCGGTGTCGCTGTGGAGATCACCTTCATGGATAAGAACAACGAGGTGATCGACCAGCTCAGGAATTAAAGAAGCGGTCAGCTTTCAGCAAAAGAAAGATAGGGGCCACAAGGAGACGAAGAACTTCTTGTGGCCCTATTTTTGTTGATAGTGAAAAATCGGGAATTATCACCCTGTTCCGGGCGCAGGCCGGGTCGTGGCAGGGTAGGGGCGGGTTTAAAACCCGCCCCTACAAAAGAGCGCCGGACTTATGATGGCAGGTAATGGCCTCGGTTAGCCGCGGTTTTTGCTTCCAGACTTGAACTCCCGGTGGCAGGTGGCCATACAGTTTTGCAGGTCTCTCAGTTCGTGGAGCATGACTTCCTGCTGGCGGTTGGCCACGGCGTGCTCCAAATTAGCCAGGTGGTCGAGATATTCCTGCATGGCAGTCTCCCACTCCGGCTCGGCCATGGCGGCAAAGGCCCGGGAGCTGGCTACGAAGTCTTCTAAGGTTCGGGTCTCGGGAAAGCCGCCCTGGCTCACCACCTGCTGGAGCGCTTTAAACCCGGCTCCCAGCCGCTTTTTTAGCGTTTTCAGGGAATCCTGGCCGCGGCTGACTTCCTGCCGCGCGGCCTGATCATAATCGCCCAGGCTGGACCAGGACCAGCTCAGTTTAGCGCCGAGATGCCCTTTCTTTTCCTTGAACTCCATGCGGACGAATAGGTCATCCGGCACCGTCCAGTGGCGCCCCTGGGCCGAAAAGGCCCCCTGGCGGAGCTGCTCACCCAGGCTGGTCAAATAGTCCGCCAGCTCCTGCCGGCTCATGGTCTGCTCGTCTTTTTCTCCCATGCAGACTCCCCTTATCTTTGGGCTCAGTCCAGGGTTCATTGCACCAGAACCCCGGCTATCAGCCCACCACTTCACTCCGCTCCATGAGTCGCGCCATTTCCGTTTCCTTGAGGACGACCTGTTCTTCCCGGAGCAGGCGCTCCACCACGGTGAGCAGATGCTGGGCCGACAGCCGGTTGGGCAGGTAGACATAATCAGCCCCGGCGTTATAGAATTCCAGGGCCCGGGACGGGCTTTCCGCGGTGACGATGATCCGGGCCTCAGGGGCAATCCTCTTCATCCGGTTAATGAGTCTCAGATTATTCGTACCCACCAGGATTTCATCGGAAATGGTGGAGATCACGATCTTGGCTTCGCCAATGCCGGCATGATGCAAAGTTTCCGGGTTGCTGATATCGCCGTAGACCACCTTGATGCCGTGGCGCGGCAATCGGCGCAAAACTTGGGGATTAAAATCCACCACGACGATCTTGTCTTTAAGGTCAACCGCCGTGTCCTCGATCTCCCGGATGAAGGCGCTGGCGACCCGGAAAAAGCCCAGCAGGGCGATGTCTTTAGCGGGCGCCGCCAGTTCGTCCGTCGGCGCGCTCTTAAGATCCCTGAAGCCCACCCGTTCCATGACTTTGCTCAAGACACCCTGGAGCTGATGGTTGTATTTGATCATGTAGGTGGAGGAAATGGAGGTGATCACAAAGACAAAGATAATAATGGCTTGGATGTCCGAGACGATATGCTGGCTCTTCAGGCCGATGGCAGTGATAACCAGGGCGAACTCGCTGGCCTGGGACAGGTTGATGGAGGTCAGGAGGCTCACCCGGTTGCCGTTCTTGAGAAAATAGAGGATGGGGTACACCGACAGGAACCGGGAGGCGATGAGAAAGAGGGCCGTCGCCCCGGCCACCAAAAATATTCCCAGGTTGTCCAGGGGGTTGGGAATTTCCATCCCCAAGGCCACAAAAAACAGGGTGATGAAAAAGTCGCGGATGTTGACGATTTTTGAAATGATATCGAGGTTGTAAGGAAAAGTGGAGATGGCGACGCCGGCAATCAGGGCCCCCATTTCCAGGGACAGGTTGAAATAGCCGGCCAGGGCGCAGATGAAGAAGCACCACCCCAAGGAGGCCACCAGCATGAGTTCCGGCAGCCGGGCGATCTTCCGGAAGATATATCCCAGGACATATTTGCTGAGCGTCATACTGATAACGATGAGCAGGGCGGCCTGGCCGAACTGGATCAGGATCGACAGGATTTTGGGGTCGCTGAGGGAGGTCTGGATGCTCAGCAACACGATGGCCCAGATATCTTGAAACACCAGGACGCCCAGGGTAAGCCGGCCGGCCAGGGTGCCCAGTTCAAACTTCTCATAGAGCAGTTTCACCACGATGGTGGTGCTGCTCAGGGCCAGGCACACGGCCAGGTAGAGCAGATCGTACTGGCCGCCCATGATCTTGACGCCGAAAATCTTGTACTCAAAGGGCGCGCCGATGCTAAACCCCAGCAGCAGGAAGAAACCGAAGCCCATGGCGGCGCACAGGATGAACTGGAAAATGCCCGTGGCAATCAGGGATTTGCCCGATTCTTTTAGCTTGTTGAGGTTGAGCTCCAGCCCGATCATGAATAAGAGGAGAATCAGGCCGATTTCCGTGATGATCTTGATGTCTGCCTGGCTGCTCACCCAGCCGAAGCCGAATTGGGGGCCGATAGCCGCCCCCGCGGCCAGGTAGGCTAAAAGGAGAGGCTGCTTGGTCAGGAAGGCCAGAAAGGCCAGCGCGGTGGCGGCCATGATGCTGATGCCGATAGCCGAGATGAGACCGCTGCCGCCGCCGTCACCGCTGGCACAGGCAGAAACGGGGCTCGACAGCACGGCCACGGCGATGAGGAAAAGCGCCACCGGCCAGAGCTTGAATCTGGCCAACCGCGTTGGAGTCATCCCCGCAAACATCTTGATTAACAGGCGAAGTTTCCTGGACATTCCTTTCCCCCAGTTGGTGTACCGGACGGACGTCAAAAATTGGTTAAGGAACCGATGACGCGGTAAACCAACACTAACATATCACGGATAAAGGGGAATTTAAGAGGAAAAACGGCTCAGGCTGATGCGATTGAGGCCAGGGTGCAGCCTATGAGGGCCATAGAACCTATTGCAAAACCTGTCTTAGGTTGCAAAGAGGTTCTCTCAACCAGTTAAAGGTTGGGAACGGCGTTTTTAAGTCCCCCTTTCCTAAAGGGGGATTTAGGGGGATTATCAAGCGCATATCTAAGCCCCCTGCCCCCCTTTAGAAAAGGGGGGTGATTCTTTCCCAACTTAAAGCGCCCTCGGTTGATGCAAAATGACGCCGAAAATCGGTTTTGAAATGACTTCTAAAGTCGGCCCGCGGGTTATTGATTAACACGCCTGGTGCTATGGCTCCATATAAGCCATAACTTATTAATTTAATTATCTAAATATGGAAAACAATGTGCAACCAGAAAACCTTGGTCTCCTGGGATTTCAAAAAAATTTCGGACCGAAAAAGCTGGTCAGAAACATCTGCCGTGCAGGTCCTTAAACGGGACTACATGGTGCCCAAGTCTTCCTCCTGGGGTACCGGGCCCGCCGGCGCCAGGGAAGGAAACTCCGGCTCGGCCAGGCAGGCCAACAGCCCCGCCGCGGCCGTGAGGCCGCAGGGCAGCGCCGCTTCGTCGGGGTTGAAGTCGGGAGAGTGGAGGGCCTGGCCCCGGCCCCCGGGGGTGCGAACCCCCAGAAAAAAGTAGAAGCCTGGCGCCCGGGCGGCAAAGTAGGGGAAGTCCTCGCTCCCCATGGCCGGGTGCAGCAGCTTGAGACGCTTCGGCCCCAGCAGGGTCTGGAGTATCTGCACCGCCTGGTCCGTGAGTTCCGGGTCATTTTTGAGCATGGGGAACAGGGGCTCCACCGTGAGCTTGATTTCGGCCCCGGTGGCCTGGGAAAGCCCGGCGAACTGCTGCCGCAGGCCGTTTAAGACCTCCTGGCGCACCGATTCCTGGAGATAGCGGAGGCTGCCCTCCAGGGTGACCTCATCGGCCAGGATGTTGAAGCGGTTGCCTCCCTGGATGCGGCCGAAGGTGAGGATCTTGGGGGTCCGGGCGTCGATCTGCTGGGCCAGGAACCCCTGGATGTGATTGAGCACCTGGGCCGTCACCAGGATGGGGTCGACCCCCCGGTGAGGGGTGGCGCCGTGGGCTGATTTGCCGGTGACGGTGAGGATGATGCGGTCGGCCCCGGCCATTACCACCCCCGGGCCATAGCGGATGTGGCCCACGTCGAGATTAGGGGCCACGTGCAGGGCGCACACCGCTTCCACCTTGGGGTTATCCATGACGCCGGCGGCCACCATGCCCTTGGCGCCGGAATCGCCCACCGGCGGGCCTTCTTCGGCGGGCTGAAAGATGAAGACGTAGTGCCCGGCCAGGCGATCTTTGAACTCGCTGAGCAACCGGGCGGCGCCCAGGGCGATGGCCAGATGAAAATCATGCCCGCAGGCGTGCATGACCCCCTCCACCTGTGAGCGCCAGGGGAGCTTGACCTTTTCAGCGATGGGCAGGGCGTCCATGTCGGCCCGCCAGGCCACCGCCCGCCCGGGGCGGCCCCCCTGCAGCACCCCCAGCACCCCGTGGCCGGCGATGCCGGTGGTTACCGTCAGGCCCAAATCCCGGAGATACGCTGCCACCGCCTCCCCGGTGCGCTCCTCCTGGTGAGAGAGCTCCGGGTGCTGATGAAACTCACGACGCTGGGCCACGAGCTCCGTTTCCAGGCCCTGGGCCCGGGCTTTGATTGTGGCGAGTAAATCATTCATGCTGCAATCTTATCACCACCGGGACCCGGAGACCCAGAAAAAGATTAGGAGGTGGCCAAAAATAGCTTAGCCTTAAATCTATCGTTCACCAGCAGGAACTTGGGAACGAGGAGCAAAAAGAACGGCAGGATAGTGTCCTAATTTAGTTTTATTGGTTGCCAAGCCGCAAATTTCCGCTTTCCTTCTATGCGAATCTCATCAAGCTCCTTAATCAGGGCGTCAATATATTTTTCGAATAACGATTCTGTTATCGTCTCGCTAAGAGGATAGAATGTGCCATCATGCCTAGCAAGAATTCTGGCCAGTGGAGGCAGGTATGCTTCCTTGGGGAACTCCAACTTGAAAAATATATGTTTACCATTCATATTTACCCCCTTGTAATCGTGAATTATTGAAGCCCTAATGCTCCAAAGGCGACGCCTTTTGATTGGTAGTTATAAATGGCATAAGTTAATCAAATTCAGCTAGTTCCTCCTCGCTAAGAAGTCGTTTTCGAATAATAGTTTCTCTATTTCTCAATTGGTCTAAAAGAATCCACTCGGAATCCTGTGGTCTTTTGACCTTCCAGAATATCCATCCATTCGGCCCTCCAAACTTCTTGGCAGCTCCGGACGGTGAGTCAAACCTTTCTCCATCCACAATAATCCAACCATCTCTTACCTCAGCCTGAACTTCTGGTCGCCTTGTCCTCCCCTTAAGCAGGGTGCCATCCGGGAGTATCACGCTATATCCGAGGTTCAATCCTTTACCAATAGCCCTTGGCTTTTCCAAATGTGGCAAATTCAAAAGCCTACGGAGAATGTCGGTCTCGGTTTCATCAAAAGAAGATCTATTAGTTTCAATAAGCCGATAAATTTCCAAATCTATTTCGATTGTTCTGGACTTTTTCACCATCGGAATATCCTCCAAAATCTGAGATATCTTAGAGGATAAAGATATTAAGAATTTTGTCAAGAAAAAAATGGCGGGGAGTGCCTTTTAGGCATTCCCCGCCATTCTTAAGGGATTGGGAGTGGGGTTTGGGGAGGGGGTAAGGGCTTTTGCCCTTAGCCCCCTCCCCAAAATATTCTACGCTGCCAGCTTCTCCACCTTGACGGCGCAGACCTTGTATTCCGGGATCTTGGCCACGGGGTCGTAGGCTGAGTTGGTGAGAACGTTGGCCGCGGTTTCGGCGAAGTGGAAGGGGATGAAGACCACGCCCCGGTCCACTTTGCCGCTGATCCTGGCCTTGATCTGGATCTCGCCCCGGCGGGAGCTGACCTTGACCCGCTCCCCGTCCTTGATGGCCATGGTTTTGGCGTCCACAGGGCTGATTTCCACATAGCCCTCGGGAACTTCCTGGTGCAGGCTGGGGGAGACCCGGGTCATGGAGCCGGAGTGGTAATGCGCGAAGTTCCGCCCGGTGCTGAGCCACATGGGGTATGCTCCGTCCACCACCTCCGCCGGCGGCTTGTAGTCGATGGCCGTGAAGGCGCCCTTGCCCCGGCTGAAGCGGTCCTTGTGCAGGAAGACGGTGCCGGGGTGCTCCGGGGTGGGGCAGGGCCACTGGAGGCCGTTGGCTGCCAGGCGCGCATAGGTCATGCCGGCATAGCTCGGGGTGAAGCTCTTGATCTCCTCGAAGATCGCCTCCGGCGAGGCATAGTTCATGGGGTAGCCGCAGCGGGTGGACAGGTCCTGGGTGATCACCCAGTCGGGCCGGGACTCTCCCACCGGCGGGATGGCCTGGCGCACCAGGAGGACCCGGCGCTCGGTGTTGCTGAAGGTGCCATCTTTCTCGGCAAAGGAAGTGCCGGGGAGGACTATGGTGGCCTGCTTGGCCGTCTGGGTCAGGAAGATATCCTGGACGATGAAGACATCCAGGTGCTTCAGGGCCGCTTCCACGTGGTGCAGATCCGGGTCGGTGACCAGGGGATTTTCCCCCACCACATAGAGGGCCTTGATTTTGCCTTCTTCGATGGCGGTGAACATATCCAGGATGGTGAGACCGGGTTTATTGGAGAGGGGACGGCCCCAGGCCTCGGAGAATTTCTTATTGGCGGCTTCGTCGGCCACGGGCTGGTAGCCCGTGAAGACGTTGGGCAGGCCGCCCATGTCGCAGGCCCCCTGGACGTTGTTCTGGCCCCGGAGGGGGTTGACGCCGCCGGAGGCCACCCCGACGTTGCCGGTGAGCATGGCCAGGTTGGCCAGGGACTTGACGTTGTCCACGCCGGTGGTGTGCTGGGTGATGCCCATGCAGTAGACGATGGAGGCGGGTTTATTTTTGGCGTACATCTCGGCCATCCGGCGCAGGGCGGCGGCATCGATGCCGGTGATCTGGGCCACCTTGTCCGGGGGATAGTCCTCCAGCTTGGCGGCCAATGCCTCGAAGCCCTCGGTGCGCTCCTCAACGTAGGCTTTATCGTGCCAGCCTTCCTTGAGAATAATATGCATCAGCCCGTTGAGGAGGGCGACGTCGGTGCCCAGGCGCTGCTGCACCGCGATATCCGCCAGAAATGCCATCTGGATGGCACGGGGATCGGCCACGATAATCTTGGTGCCTTTTTCTCTGCCCCGGAAGATCCACTTGGCGGCGATGGGATGGTTTTCGGTGGTGTTGGAACCGGTGATGAAGATGCACTTGGCGTCGGCCAACTCCGGCAAGGAGTTGGTCATGGCGCCGGAACCGAAAGCCGCGGCCAGACCGACCACGGTGGAGCTATGTCAGAGTCGGGCGCAGTGGTCGACGTTGTTGGTGCCGATGGCGGCCCGGGTAAATTTCTGGATGAGGTAGTTCTCTTCGTTGGTGACCTTGGCCGAGGCCAGCACCGCCACCGCGTCGGGGCCGTATTTTTCCACGACCTGTTTCAGGCCCTGGGCGGCGGTGTCCATGGCCTCATCCCAACTCACCGGCACCAGCTTGCCGTCTTTGCGCAGGAGCGGCTGTTTCAGGCGCTGGTCGCTGCCGATAAATTCGTGAATGTTCCAGCCCTTGATGCAGAGGCTGCCCTGGCTCACCGGGTGGGTTTTCACCGGCAGGGTGGAAATCACCTTATCGTCCAAAACCTCCAGGAGGAGGCCGCAGCCGCAGCCGCAGTAAGAACAAGTGGTGTTGACGGTGCGAAAGTCCATGGACATGCTCCTAACTCATTGAGGTTACTATCTAAGACAGCTGAAAAATCGACCTTGTGGATTAATTCACGTTTCATCTTAGCACAATTCCGCCCCTAGTCAAGGGGAGAAAAAAAATCCGACCTCAGGATGCCAGCTTATTTCAAAAATTTTGCCAGCGCCGGTCCGCCTGAACCCCACCATCTCAACCGCAGAGCAACGGGTGAGGCTCTCCGTTCAAGAGGTCAAAGAGTCAGCGGAGCATAAAAGCTGGCGCCCGCGCCTCAGGAGAACAGGGCCGGATGGCGGGGTCCGGGCGGAAGGGTCGACAAAATCTGCCCAAGGCGATGATTAAAGCCGCCCCGAGGCTGCGTTCAGAGCAGTTCCGCCCCGGTAGTTAATTTTCCCCTTGACAAGTGCGCCGATTTTTAAGACATATTTAGAACGAGCGGGAATAACTCAGCGGTAGAGTGCGACCTTGCCAAGGTCGAAGTCGCGGGTTCAAATCCCGTTTCCCGCTCCAGAGGCGGCATAGCCAAGAGGTAAGGCAGCGGTCTGCAAAACCGTTATTCTCCAGTTCGAATCTGGATGCCGCCTCCAGCTATTCCAGGTACTTAGCTTCAAGTCAACGATCCTGGGCAGGACTCAGGGTGCATATAGGGTGCAAGTTGGCCTCGGATGATAAAAAGTCCGGGGCCTTTTTTTATTCCCCTCAGCCCCAAAAAAAATTAGTTGACAGGATTGAAAGACAATGCTTGGTATTGTATATGGAAGCGGCTGATTACACTCTCAAGGATGTGCCAGTAATTATCCCAAACCTCAAACCCAGAACGGTCCAGATGTGGGTCAAGCGTGGGGTAATAAGACCGTCTATATCGTCTTCCGGGCAAGGATTCCCGGTACGGTTTAGCTATTTGAATTTAATCGAAATTGCCTTGGTGTGGCAAATTATAAGACTGGGGTTAGATTCGCACGCCTACTTTTTGAGGGTAATGGATTATGCCCAGAAGTTGCGCAAAGTAAATAGATGGATTGATGGAAGTTACAATTTTGAATGTATTTATGTTATTCCTGAATCATCAGCTTTTGGGAGGTTATTAGATAAAGAAGAGGCTAAAGATTACGTTTTAGCTCCGCCATTTATACTTATCAACCCTGAGGGATTAAATGAATTTTTTAAAAAAAGCAATATAACAGGATGGCTATTAGTGGACGTTGGGGCTATTAAACGTTATGTTGATGGTAAAATTGCGGCCATGTAGCGGGGTATTTTTTTGTTTTCATGAATACAATGCAATGCATGCCTTATCGGGGGTTAGTATGAATAATCTTCGTATGAAGTTCGCTATTCTTGAAAGGTTCCCACGCCTGGCGGATTTTTGCCGAGAATCCGGGTTAAGGGAGGACCGTTTAAGTCGGCTCGTCAATGGCCGGTCCGATCCCACAGAGGCCGAAAAGCGTCTGATTGCAGAGAAACTCGGGATTTCCGAGCATGCGCTCTTCCCGGCCAATTAAGCCTGAATATTTTGATCTGGCCGGCGCCAGCGATTATACCGGTGGCGGTCTGAGTGTCAGAACTTTGCGGCGGCTTATCGCTCGCCCCGGAGGCCTGCCCCATTATCGCATTGGTAGGGGGAAGCTGATGATTTCCAGGCTGGACTTGGACAACTTCCTCGAAGCACATAAGCAAATCACCATTGACCTCGACGCCCTGGCGTCTGAGGCCATAGAAGAACTCCTTGGGGGCGGCCGGTGAGAAGCATCCCCCCCACCCGATGATGAGGCGGAGCAGGCCGCCCTCGGCTCCGTCATGGTGTGGCCCGAGGTTCTGGACCGGATAGCCTACCTGATCACATCGGGTGATTATTACCTGGAGGCGCACGGCCACATCTGCCAGATTATGTTGGACCTGCAGGGTCGGGGAGAGCCGGTGGACTTGGTGGATGTCTCCGCCCTCTTGAAAGAGCGGGTGCAGTTGGAGGTGGTTGTGGGCGAGGTATTCCTGGTCGGCTTCAGTGAAGAGGTGGGATTCGCTACCAATGGTGCATATTACGCCAACATCTTGCGCAAGAAGTCGATGAACCTCCAATTTTATTCTCCCTTGGGGGTGGCCCGATGACAGCCCAGGCGCAACCCCACTACACCGCTGAAGATATCCGCCAGGCGGCGGAGGCGATCATCGCAGACGAACAGACCAAGTTTAACAAGCCTGCCTTGCCGATGGTAATTGTGAACAATCGCCAGTTGAGGGACAGCACCACCGAGGCTGTCGCCGCCCTACACGCCGCCAACGACCCGCCGAAAATCTTCGTGCGCTTGGGTGATACCAAGTTGCTGTCAAACAAGTAATAATCCGAATTGTAGGGGCGGTTCGCGAACCGCCCCTACGGGGGTTGCAACCATAAAGCCAGAATTACCTCTATGACGGCAACTTGGTATGAGCTGGTTAGAATCCAGGTTGATGAAATTGGTAATACTGACCCGGGACATAGACGATGACAATTCTTGAACTAATTCAGCTGGATGGCTTTCCCTCCAAAAAAGCCGGGTCTACCGGCAGTGGGGAATATGCCGGCCCCTGTCCCTGGTGCGGTGGCGAGGACCGATTTCGAGTCTGGCCCAGCCAAGGTGAATTTGGCAAATACTGGTGCCGCGGCTGCGGAAGATCAGGTGATGCAATTCAATATCTCCGGGACCATCGGCGCATGACTTATCGGGAAGCTTGCCACCAACTTGGCCGGGAGGTAAACCTCCCCTCTACTCTGACAGGCAGTAGGCCGGCGAAACCTCAGTGGGAACCGCGGGTGACTGCGGCGCCTGGTGATCTCTGGCAGGCCAAAGCCCGCAAGCTGGTGGACGAGGCGGTCCATCATCTCTGGACCCCGACCGGCAAGCCGATGTTGGATTTTCTTTCCCAGAGGCGAGGGCTGATAGAAGCAACCATCTATGTGCACATGGAGTTTTACCGGGGAATCAAGGCCATCGCTCAATTTCTGGGAGTACATGAGCGGACGGCTCAGGCCTTCCTGTATGATGGCAAAATACCCGGAAAGAAGGATGGGACCGGAACGTAGGTGTTGACGAATCTCGACTACTTTACGTCTTTGCGCGTACTTGATCACAGGGTTAAAAATTAGGCTTGTGAGATCCAGGCGATATCTGGTTGGAGCCCCTTGAAGTAACAGGTCATCGCCTCCACTAGGACCGGAAAGGTCTGACGGCCCCGCACGCGACAGGTTTGGCGCAAAG
>JAHIKF010000256.1 GCA_018897875.1 Pseudomonadota bacterium
GTGCGGTACTTGGTGGCCAACAGATCGATAACCGGGGTAACCTCGGTGTCGGTCAAGAAGTGCTTGCCCTTTAAATCCAGAAATAGGTCGGACGCGGGCTCGAGGTCATAAAAGACGAATCTTTCAAAGGTCTCGCGATCCAGGAAAATAAACTCCCCCACTTCATTGACCACCAGCATCCGGTTGCTGGCCACCGGACTGAAGCGGAAGGGCATGAGGGTGTAGCGCTCAGTTACGGCCGACAATTTTTTTGACCTCGGCTTTGAGATCGTCCAGGGGTGCAAAGGCTTGCTGGACAATGAGGCGGCGAATCGCCCCATAGCGCTTTTCCAGGTCAAGCCGGAGCTGCTGGTCGATGAGCTCATTCATGAACTTATTCTCGACCCCCACCCGATCGGTGTCCTTGCACGAATCAAGAAATTCCAGGGTAACTTTGACATATCCTGCCTGAGCCGGCTCAACCCGGTTGCGGCACAATCCTGAGAGGGCGTAAGCGGCCGCGAAAACCGCTTCTTTTTCGTAAAGCGCCTTGCTGAGAGTGACTTCAAAACCGCCTGGTTTTCTTTTGACTTTAGTGTCCATCAGTGTTCCTTCTCCCTAACCATACGAAGCAGAATGCGATACTCCAACAATATTTATTATTGATGTAAGAGAGACAGTCAGAGAATCGCAATAATTTTTATCATAAATGTGAAAGCGCAATACATTCCTGTAAAAAACCTCAGTAGGGAAATCATCGAAGAAGTGATGTTTCAAATTTTTAGCGCTAAGCAACTATGGGGAAGGTATGGCAGAATTATAACTTATAATTGACGACACAGATTAAATAGCTCACGTCACTTGTAGCGATTAAATTAATTTTTCCTTATTAAAAAATTGATTATGGCAAATAAATTTTGGTGGGATTAAAATTTAACGTCTGAAGCCGTTATAATGTGAGTAATGGGCCCGATGCGCGTAGTGAGCATAGTGCGAGCTGTGGTTTCTATGAGAATAATGGTTCCAATGCCGGGCTAACGTTAAGTCTTTCTCCTGGCTCATGTGAGGAATCATATCAGCGCTGTGTTTTAAATAAAGCGGCGTGGTGGTTTTAACCTCGTTCAGTTGATTTGCCTGCGGTTGGGGAATGGGGGTCGCGGCAGCGGGCCAGATACCGAAAAATGACAGAATTCCCAAAACAACGTAAGCCACCTTGGCCCCGATTTTTTTCATGGCGTCCTCCGGTATAAAAGACTGCTTAAAGGGGTATCGGCTGAAAGGTCCGCTCGCAAACCACCGCTTCCCTGCGGCCAATTTCCCCTCTATTTTTCGGGGAAATTTCTTATGCTCCCCTTATAATTAAAAGAGGTTAGAAAGTCAACGGAAAATTGGGCCCGTCTCAGTCAAAAAAGTCAATTGATCGCCGGCTCCGGCCCCTCTGAAACCGGGAACGTTGAGAAAACTCAAAGCTCAGCGCCTCTGGTCTCAATACGGGCTCATGGTGTACTTCTGCTCGCCCTGGGGGACGTACCACTTGATGAAATTGTAGTCGATGCCGGCGGGGGCCGGCTTGATGCCCCGGAAGCGTCTGGAGATGGCCGGCAGGGCGTCGGGGACGAAGAGGAAGGTGTAGGGCTGGTCCTCGGCCACGATCTCCTGGAAGCGGAAGTAGGCCTGCCGCCGCTTTTCCCGGTCGAAGGTATGGCGCCCCTGGGCTAAAAGCGCGTCCACCTCGGGGTTTTTATAGCCGATGACGTTGAGTTCGCCGGGCTTGGTCTTGGTGGAACTCCAGATGTCGAACTGGTCCGGGTCCAGGCCGGTGTTCCAGCCCAACAGGATCGCCTCGAACCGTCCCTTTTCGATGAATTCTTTGAGAAACGCGGCCCACTCCACCTGCCGGATCTTCACCAGGATGCCAACGGCCCGAAGCCGGCTCTGGATGATCTCCGCGGTGCGTTGCCGGGTATCGTTGCCCTGGTTGGTGAGGATGGTGAACGCAAATGGGGCGCCGTCCTTGGTGAGAACCCCGTCGGCATTGGGGGCCCATCCGGCAGCGGCCAGCAAAGCCTTGGCCTTGGCCGGATCGTACGGAAATTTGGGCACGTTGGGGTTATAGTACCAGGTGCCGGGTTTATAAGGGCCGGTGGCTTCCTCGCCCAGGCCCATGAGCACCCCGTCAATGATCTCCTTTTTATTGATGGCATGGGTCAGGGCCTGGCGCACCCGCCGGTCCGCAAACCGGGAATCGTTCTGGTTGTACCCCAGATAGATGTAAGAAAAGGGCATGTAGCGGTACTTTTGATACATCCGCTGGAACTTGGGGTACTCCGTCTGGCGGCTGTACTGGATGGCATTGAGGCCCATGCGATCAAGGTTGCCGGCCTTGAGCTCCATGAACATGGTGGCCGTGTCCGGTTTCACCAGATAGACATAGCCGTTGAGATAGGGGCGGCCCTCAAAATAATTGGGATTGTAAGCCAGGGCGATCTTTTCCCCGGCCCGCCACTCCTTGAAGATATAGGGGCCGGTGCCCACCGGGTGCCGCGCCAGGGGTGACTTGGTGAGGTCGACGCCCTCCAGCAGGTGCCGGGGCAGGATGTTCAGGCCCCAGGAGCCCAGGGCCGGGGCGAAGGGCTGGGGGTAGGTGACCCGGAAGGTGAAATCGTCCGGCGCCTCGGCCTTTTTCACCTGGAGATAGTCCCCGGAATAGGCCGTGGGGGTCTTGGGGTCCACCATCACCCGGTAGGTGAACAACACGTCTTGGGCCGTGAACGGGGCGCCGTCCTGCCACTTGACCCCCTTACGGAGATGGAAGGTAATGGTGAGCCCGTCCGGGGAGATGTCCCAGCTTTCGGCCAGGTCCCCCACCAGGTTGAGGTTGCCGTCATACTTCACCAGGCCGTTGTAGATCAGGGAGTTGATGGTGGCCGAGGCGGCGTCAACGGCCAGGGGAGGTAAAAGGGTGCTGGCATCGCCGATGGAGGCGTCGATGAACAAATCGCCGTAGGCCGGGCCGGTGTCCGGGCCGCCATAGGTCTTCTCCTCCTCCTGGGCCTTGCAGCCCGCAAGGAGAACCCAGGCCGCCAACCCTATGATCAACAAAATCCGCCAATTCTTCATCATGGTTGTACCGTATCCCTGGGATGCGGATGAAGGGGAGCGCACCTGGGCGCGTGGCCGGTCATAGCTTGCGGTAGGCCCGGCTGCGTGGTTTGATGGCCACAATGGCGATGACCTGCTCGGCATCATCTACTTCATAAAATACCCGCCAATTGCCCACCCTGGATCTACGTACTGATGGGTCCATCTCCAACGGGCTGGAGGTGCGGTGGTCCAAGGGGTTTTTCGTCAGTTCGGTCAATCTGGCCAGAAGGCGTTTTATGGTAGGCTGATCTAAGGATTTGAGGGTCTTGGCGGCCTGCTTGTCGATCCGGAGGGCATAGCTCATAAACCGAGGTCTTTTTTCAATTCCTCCAAGGTGACAAACTCTCCCCGGGCAACGGCTTCCCTGCCCTCGCGGATGGCAGCCCGATCCTCGTCGCTCAAAGGTTCGTTATCATATTCAGCCCGGCGCTCATAGAGCAGTTCCACCATGTCGAAGAGCAGATCGGCGTCGGGTCCCTGGGCCACCTTCTGGACTTTATCCAGGAATTCACGGCTGAGTTCTTTTTCCATGGGAATTTCACCTGGTCGCCAGCGATCTTTCTCAACCAAAATAATAAAAAAGCCCGGCGTTGTCAACCGGAGAGGTCAGGGGTAGGGAAACCCAAAACGCCTTTTTCTCTTGCCCCGGCCCCGCCTTTTAGATACATTTAACAAAGTCGGGACGTGGCTCAGCCTGGTAGAGCACAGCGTTCGGGACGCTGGGGTCGGAGGTTCAAATCCTCTCGTCCCGACCATTCTCCTGAGAGGAAACCGCTCCTATGTGGGCGGTTTTTTTATTAAATTTATGTCCTATGGACTCTGCTCAAAATTGGGGCATGAGCTGTGGGCTAACTCCGAAATTATAAAAGGTGTAGCACCGCCGCTCCGGCGGTGTATTTGTAGGGTGCGCACTGCGCACCATCCGGAGAACCAGAGCTTCGCCACCCATTGGCGTTACCCAGCAGGAACTGGGAAACGAGAGGAATTAAACTTAGGGCGGGCACTGCCCGCCATGCCATGGTGCGCGGTGCGCACCCTACATGACTTCATACAGTCTTATAATTATATCTCAATGTTACCACTGGTACATTTCAAGGGGAGAAAATTTAATTCCCTTACTGCCAAGAATTTACCTTCTCCGCCTGCCAGGATCCGTTCCGGTTTTGCCACAGTCTCCAGGACCTCCAGTCGGAAACCGGCCAGTTCACAATGTTCCTCGGTTATATGCGCCCAACGTTCATCAGTCAGACGAATAGGGGTTCTGTGGATAGAGAGAATTATGTCCTGCATGTGGTCTATCCTCTATCCCAATAATATTCTGTCCACTATGGAGTCACAGGAACCCAGAGGTCACCCCCGCCGCCGCCAGCGCGGGCCGTCAGGGGTGTCGGTGATCTCGATGGACCGGGCGGCCAGTTCATCCCGGATCTTATCCGCCGCGGCCCAATCCCGGGATCTCCGAGCCTCTTCCCGGGCCGTAAGGAGCGCCTCGATCCCCTCATCCGCGGCCTCCGCCGGCGGCGCCAGGTTCATTACGCCCAGGACTTCGTCCAGTTCCTGGAAGCGGGTCAGGATGGCGGTGGCCGCGGCGTGCCCCAGACGGCCGTGGTCGATGTCGGTGTGGAATTCCCCTACCGCGGCGAACAGCGCCGACAGGAACCGGGAAATGTTGAGGTCGTCATCCAGGGCGGCGACGCACTCCTTTTTCAGCAAAAAGAGGCGCTCTTCGATGGCCGGGGTGAGGGGAGCCTCGCCGGTTATCAGGGCCAGGCGCTCCAGGAAGTGGTCCAGGCGGGCCCGGGCCACGGCCGTGGCCTTGAGGTTGGTGCCGCTTACCGCCAGGGGCTTGCGGTAGTGGGCGCCCAGAAGGAAGTAGCGCACCTCCTCGCCCCGGTAGCCCTGGGCCATCAGGTCCCGCACCGTGACCAGACCCGCTTCTTTCAGGGGGTGGCCGTCCTTGAGGACCTGCTCGCAGTGGAGCCAGGACCGGGCTTTAGGTTTGCCCGTGGCCGCGGTGAACAGGGCGTTTTCGTTTTCATCGTGGGGAAAGAGCGATTCCACGCTGCCCACATGAAAATCCACGGTTTCTCCCGGGTGTTTCAAGGCCATGGCCGCGGACTCCAGATGCCAGCTGGGGCGCACCTGACCCCAGGGGGTGGTGTAGTAGAGGCCCTTTTTCAGTTCCGCCAGCTTGGCGCGTTTCAGCAGGGTGAAATCCCGGGGGTTTTCCTTGGCGTACTCGTCCAGATCCACGGTTTTGCCCACCCGGATCTTGCTCAGGTCCACCCCGGAGAGGCGCCCGTAGTCCTTGAAGCGGGAGATGTCGAAATAGACCGAGCGCAATTTTTCATACGCGTAGCCCCTCTCCAGGAGCTTCCGGGTGAGGTCGACCATATCGTCGATGTGGTCGGAGGCCAGGGGGTAGAGAACGCCGCCCTGGATGCGCAACGCTTCCATATCCCGGAAGAATTCCTGCCGAAAGTGCCCGGTGAATTCCTGCAAGTTCTGGTTGGCGGCCGCGGCCCCGGCCATGGCCCGGTCATCCAGGTCGATGAGGCTTACCACCTGCCGGATCTTGAAGCCCCGGAAGCTGAGGTAACGGTGGAGCAGGTCGGCCACCACCAGGCGCCGGGCCACCACCAGGGAGAGGTGGCCGTAAAGGGCCGGGCCGTCGGCAAAAATGGTGGCCTCGCCCGGGCGCCGGGGTTCGAAGGCCTCCTTAGCCCGGGCCATGGTGTTGTAAAACCGGAGGGTGGGGGCCTCCTTTTCGGTGAACAGGGAGGTGGAGAGGTAGCGTTCGCCGATGTCAGGGGCAATGGCCACGATGAGGCCGCCCGCCAGCTCCCGGGCTTTGCGGATGGCCACGCCCACCGCGGCCCCGGAGCTCATGCCCAGAAACAGGCCTTCCTGGCGGGCCATTCTCCGGGCCGTCTCATAGGCCTCCTCGTCCTCGATGTTAACGATCTCGTCCGCCCTGGTCTTATTGAAAATCCCCGGCTTGTAGGACTCCTGCATATTTTTCAGACCCTGGATGGCGTGGCCCAGGAAGGGCTCCACTCCCACCACCTGGATGTCGGGATTGAACCGCTTCATGCCCTCATAGAGGCCCATGAGGGTGCCGGTGGTGCCCATGGTCGCCACCACCATGGTGACCTTGCCTTCGGTCTGCTCCCAGATCTCCCGGCAGGTGGACTCATGGGAGGCGGGGTTGACGGGGTTGTTGAACTGGTCCGCCAGAAAATACTTGTCCGGATGTTCCCGGGCCATCCGGTAGACCTCTTCGATGGAGCCGTCGGTCCCCAGGTGGGCCGGGGTCAGAAGGAGTTCGGCGCCCATGCCCTTGAGGATGCGTTTGCGCTCCAGGCTGGCGGACTCGGGCATGGTCAGGAGCAGGCGATAGCCCTTGACGGCGCACACCATGGCCAGACCGATGCCGGTGTTGCCGCTGGTAGCTTCGATGATGGTCTTCTCCGGGGTCAGCTCGCCTGCGGCCTCCGCCGCCTCGATCATGGCCAGGGCCGGGCGGTCCTTGACGGAACCGCCGGGATTGAAATATTCCAGCTTGACGTAAATCTCCACCTGCGGATGGGGATTGAGGCGGTTCAGGCGGACAATGGGGGTCTGCCCCACGAGCTCCAGTACGTTATTGGCCTTGCGCAGCATAGCGGGATTCAAACTCCTGGCGTTGGCGGCGACGCGCCGTATTAAGTTCCTTCCTCCCTACCCGTGGAGCCACACGTTCCCGGGTTCTCCATTTCTTCGGCCAGGTAATTATTGATCAGGTTAATCAGGGCGAGGATGAAAAACCGGCGGGCCTCGGGCGCGTCATGCATCACTTCCATAAGCCGGTAAATCAGGCCCAGGACTACCAGCCCCGCCTGGGAAGGCGAAACACCCTCCTGGTTGAAGCGTTCCAGAATCTCATTTACCAGGGGACGGACTCTCGCCTCCATCTCTGCATCGGAGGGAAAGGCCGCGGTATCGATTTCAGTCATGGATTGATCCTTGGGGTTTCCTAAAACTCTTTAATTATAAGGGAAAAGTTACCATATTCCCTGACGGTTTGCAAACTCGGGGAACCGGGGGCGCGGTGGTTTCTCCGGTCGCAGTCAGGCCGCGCCCGCCGGGACATCGCCCCGGGCGGTCCCCTAATACCGAGTAGCAATCAAAAAGGTGGCACAGGCTTCTCGCCTGTGCAGGCGCAAGCTAAACCACCATGGCCGTTTGGGGCCACCCCCAATCATGAAATTCCTTGTAGGGGCGGTTCGCGAACCGCCCCTACGGGTGGACTTTCACGGTAAAGCCTGCGGCTACCAAAATAGCTCTTCGAACGCAACTCGGTATAAAAGGACCTGGGGCAGATCAGGGGCCCCAGGGGGAAGTAAAAACCTGGCTAAGTACAGTAGTTCATAAATACGGTAACGTATTTCTTACTCCGTGAAGATCACTTCCCCCTCACCCTGACCCTCTCCCCCATTGGGCTAAGCATTACCCACAAGTCGGGAAGTGGTTGATTCGACAAGTTTTTGGTGGCACAGGCTTTATAGCCTGCGCGAGGATTTTCGCACA
>JAHIKF010000257.1 GCA_018897875.1 Pseudomonadota bacterium
AGGGGGAACTTATGCCAGTTGGAGGGCGAATTCTCCCAAACTCAGGCCTTGATCTATATCCAAAGGTATTGCGTTGGCCCCTGAGAGTCTGCTGGCAGACTTGCAAATGTCTTAATAACTCCTGAGATCTAAGTTGGTTGGGTAAAGGTCTCCTTGACGCAAGAATGGGTCGACAATCAGGGAAAATTTTATTATATATATATCTAAGATTTTGTGTCTAAATACCATTCTTCTCTTGCCCATCACACCAGAGAAAACCAAAGATTGCGAGAGCAACAAAAATAACCCTTGGACTGTGAATAGCCGATCACCCGATACGGCAATGATTTTATGATGAGAAAATTTCAGAAAGCAGCCTTGGCGTGCCAACTTTCTGGCAATCTAGCTGCGGAGGAGAGCCTGCCCTGAAAATCGTCATTGTTGGTGCTGGAGAGGTGGGATTTCATATCGCCCAGCGGCTCGTTCTGGAAAAAAAAGAGGTTGTAGTCATATACCAGGACGAGCAAGCCCTCGCTCGGGTAAAGGAGCACCTGGACGCACAAATTATTCTGGGGTCGGGCTCGAACCCCAAGATCCTGGAACAAGCCGGCATCCGGGAGGCGGAAATCCTGTTGGCCGTTACCAACAGCGACGAAGCCAACCTCATTGTCTGCGTTTTCGCCAATCTCTTGGCTCCCCGCATCCAGAAAATAGTGCGGATCCGCAATGAAGAATACAATGAATACCGCGAGGCCCTGGCCAAAGACATCCTTAACATCAGCATGGTCACCAACCCTGATATGGAGGTGGTCAACTCGATGCTTCGCCTCATGACCGCCCCGGATGTGGAAGAAGTCAGTGATTTTGCTGGCGGCCGCATCAGGTTGGTCAAAAAGCAACTGCCCGAATTCAGTCCCTTAAA
Source organism: Pseudomonadota bacterium (assembly GCA_018897875.1). GTDB lineage: Bacteria > Desulfobacterota > Desulfobaccia > Desulfobaccales > 0-14-0-80-60-11 > 0-14-0-80-60-11. The sequence goes on from JAHIKF010000257.1 coordinate 902, forward strand.
CGGAATGAGACTGGAGCACCTGCCGAAATTACTGCATGACATCCCTATCGTCATCGGCGCCATAATCCGCCAGGACCGCCTCATCATCCCCAAAGGCACCGACACCCTGAAAGCCGGAGATAGTATTTACTTTGTCTGCGAAAAGGATAACCTGGCAAAAATCAGCAAGCTTTTTGGCACCGAGCCACATCCCATCCGAAACATTCTCATCATGGGCGGCGGCAAGATCGGTTTGCAATTGGCCAAGGCCTTGGATAACCTCCACTACAACACCAAGGTGGTGGAATTGGACCCCCACCGCAGCGAGGTCCTCTCGGCCAACCTGCATCGAACCATTGTCCTCCAGGGGGACGGCACCGACCTGGATTTGTTGGAGCAGGAAAACATCAGCAGCATGGACCTGGTCATTGCAGTGACGGGGGACGAGGAACTAAACATCCTCTTTTGCCTGTTGGCCAAACGGCTGGGAGCTCACAAAACCTTGGCCCGCATCAATAAATTTGCGTATCTCTCTTTGGTTCAGGCCATCGGCATTGACCATATCGTCAGCACCCGGATGTCTGCGGTGAACTCCATCCTCCATTTTATCCGCCGGGGAAAAATAATTTCCACCGTGTCTATCGCCGGGGAAGAAGCTGAGGCCATTGAGGCGATCGCCCTGGAAAATTCGGCCATCGTGGGAAAGCCTTTGAAAAAACTGAATTTCCCCAAAGAGGCCATTATTCTCTGTGTCCTCCGGGGCGATGAGGTTATCATTCCTTCCGGCGAATCCGTAATCCATCCCCAGGACCGCCTCATCATCATGGCCACCCGTCGCCATATCCCTCTGGTCGAACAGTCCTTGATGGTCAAGCTGGACCATGAGATTCCTCTAACGCCGGCCCGGAGTCTGCAGGCCGACTGGGAGATCCCGTAATTGCGTTGGGGCTTTCTGCTGAACATCATCGGGGCCCTGCTGTTTTGCATCGGCCTCACCATGCTCTTTCCCCTGGCTTTTTCCTTGTATTATCAGGATGCCGGCATTATGCCGTTGGTGTCCTCCCTGTTGGCCACCGTCTTCTCGGGAGCCCTCCTTTACCTCCTGACCAGGAGCCCTGAACCCACGGGCCCCATCAGCCATCGGGAAGGCATGGCCATCACCGCCCTGGGGTGGTTCGCCGCCGGCGTGTTCGGGGCTTTGCCCTTTTATTTCGGCAGCGTCTTTGCAAGCCCGTTGGACTGCCTCTTTGAATCCATCTCAGGCTTTACCACCACTGGAGCCTCGGTTCTCACCAACATCGAGGCAGTCCCCAAGGGCCTCCTGTTCTGGCGGAGCCTTACCCACTGGCTGGGGGGTATGGGGATTATCGTGCTTTCTTTGGCCATCCTGCCGTTTTTGGGGGTGGGCGGCATGCAGCTTTACAAGGCTGAGGTGCCGGGACCGGTGGTGGACAAGCTCAGGCCCCGCATTAAAGACACCGCCATGCTTCTGTGGAAGGTTTACATCCTTTTTTCCGCCCTGGAGACCTTGTTGCTGATTTTGGGGGGCATGAGCTTCTTCGACGCCCTGTGCCACACCTTCGGCACCATGGCCACCGGCGGCTTTTCCACCAAGAATGCCTCCATCGCCTATTATCAAAGCGCCTATATTCATGTGGTCATCACCATCTTCATGCTCATCGCCGGCATCAACTTTTCCCTGCACTTCTACCTGCTTCGGGGAAAACCCCGTATCATGTGGCGGGACCCGGAATTCCGCTTTTTCCTGGGCCTGTTTCTGGTGTTTTTCCTCGTCACCACCGTGAGTATTTACCGGGTTAATTACCAGTCCTTCGGAGCATCCCTGCAATACGGCGCTTTTCAGGTGGCCTCCATTCTCACCACCACCGGCTATGCCACCGCGGACTTCGAAAAATGGCCGCCCCTAACCCAGTGCATACTGGTCGTGTGCATGTTCATCGGGGGCTCGGCCGGCTCCACCGGCGGCGGCATAAAATGCATGCGCATCCTGTTGCTTATCAAGCACGCCTATCAGGAACTCATCCGACTCATCCATCCCCGGGCGGTGATCAAGGTCAAGCTGGGCACCCAGGTGGTATCCCCCGATGTCATGAGCGGCATCTGGGGGTTCTTCCTGCTGTGGCTGGGTCTCATGGTTATTTCCATCTTCGTGGTGGCCGCCACCGGTGTGGACGTGCTCACCTCTTTTACCTCGGTCCTGGCCAGTATCGGCAATATCGGTCCGGGCCTCGGCAGCGTCGGCCCCACCGACAACTACGCCGCCATCCCCATCCTGGCCAAGTGGGTGCTGATCCTCTGTATGCTCCTGGGCCGCCTGGAAATCTTCACGGTGATCATCCTGTTCGTGCCGGAGTTCTACCGCAAGTAGGACCATCTCTCTGGCAGCCCAGGGCGGAAAAAACAAAAACCCCTTGAACTCTCAAGGGGTTTTAAATTTCGTGGCTCCCCGGGACGGATTCGAACCGCCGACAAGGTGGTTAACAGCCACCCGCTCTACCAGCTGAGCTACCGGGGA